>JAIPFR010000054.1 GCA_021736525.1 Spirochaetia bacterium | reverse complement strand
ATCTGCAGGCTGTTGATAATGGGAACCCTGATCAGGGGCCGGCCTTTCTCGAACAGCTGCAGGGCCTGCTCGATCTCAATCGTATAGGATTGGTCGGCCATTCCACCGGCGGGGGTGCCATGGTGGATCTGGTTCTCGACAGCCAGAACAGCCAGAAAAGCCAGAACAGCGATAATACCAATAATACCAATAACAGCAATAACAGCGATAACAGCGATAACAGCGATAACAGCAGAATCGGGGCGCTTGTCGGGCTCGATGCCTGGGTGGAGCCCCTCGGTGAGGAAACCCTCGAGCAAAGCCGCTATACCGTGCCTTCGCTGTTCCTGCGGAGTGCCGAGTGGGAAGGCGGCATAAATGACGAATACCTTGTTCCCTTTGTCCAGAGATTGAACGACAGTTCTGAGCTCCGACAAATCGAGGGCATAACCCATGGGCAGTTTACGACACTGTACATGTATCGGCCGGTAGTAAAATGGCTGGGCCTGCTGGGAAACACCGATCCTGCAGCCTTTGCCGACTACCAGCGCGACACCATCCGGCAATTTTTCGATAAGCATCTGTAATTGTCTTTTTCTGCCGAATCAAGCTGGTAACGATAGCTGTTAGATCCGACGGGATTCTACGATATGGCGGCTTCTATCATCGCCTCAAAATTTTCTATGGGCGTATCCAGCTGAACATGATGAGTGGGGCCAAGAATCAGACCACCGTTGCTGCCGCAAAAGTTGATACGCTGCAGGACCTCCTGCTTGACATCAACAGGCTTTTTGAACGGAAGGGTGTCCTGTTCATCGATAGTTCCCCAAAGCACCAATTTTTTACCAAACTTTTTCTTGATCAAAGCCGGATCCATACAGGCTGGCTGGATAGGATTGAGGACATCAAGTCCAATTTCAATTAAATCCGGAATGATATCCTCAATATTGCCGTCAGAGTGGTATGCAATATAGATATCGGGATTTATAGTTTTCAGCTCAGAAATCAGTTTTGCCATTTTAGGCTTGAGAAATGAACGCCATACTGCAGGTGACATAAGCATTCCCTGCTGCCCGCCGACATCGTCTCCTAGCCGGATCATATCAAATCCCATCATGGCCAAACGTCTGGCTACCTCGGAGTGATACCGAAATGGGATATCGAGGACGGCTTCAGCTAGATCGGGATTGAGAAGGAAATCCATAAGCAGCTGTTCAAGACCTCTGAGAGCCCAGGCTGTTTCGAAAATAGTCGTAACCGCAGCACCGACCAGAAACCAGTCATTTTTGTGCCGATTTACAAGTTCTTCTGCTCCAGCATAGATTTCTGACCTCGTGGGATCAGGGGCCTTATACGAAGATATCATTACATCATCACTTAAAGGATGTGAATTAACTTCGGCATAAGAGCCTGTCCCGAAGGGGGTGGTATAGGAGACACGTCTGTAAGAAATTCCCCACTCATCATAAAATTCATTTTCTTCAGAAGAAAAATACCCGGTTACCCATCCGACAGCATGGAGAAGCATATCCTGATGGGTAAGCGTTTCCAGCACAGCAGACTTGCCTCCCATTGGATCGTGGGAAGCAGCCGGCAGTCGGTAATGTTTCATCAGCCTTTGAGCAAACTCTTTTGTGAAGGAAACCTGAAGAGGCGGTCTGTCAGGCTTCTCTTTTGCCAAAGCAGTAAGAACCCGGGTTCTTCTATTCATGATGTTCTTCACCTGCTGCATACCCCCAGTTTGACAAATATATTTCAAGCTCTTCGCTGTTCAGCAGAGATGCAAATTCCGGAGTATAGCCGTAACTTTTTACCAGTGAGTCTCCATCAGGGAACGAATCCTTACGTTCCTTCAGCAGTTGTCTCAGTCTGGAGTCCAGTGAAGCAGCCAGATGTGCTGATGGAGCCGAATGAATCAGGTTGTGAATCTGATTTGGATCGCTAATATTGTCAAATAGAAGCCAAGGACCATTCCGGTCAATCACATAGGTATGCGAAACTGTGCGTATCCCACGGTATTCTCTCCCGGTATAACCGTAAGGCCCCCCATCCGAATCTCTGTACCATTGACCCCCCGGCTGATAGAGAGCTAGAAGAGCACAGTCATCAGCAATGCCCTTTTTGCCGCGCAAGTAGAAGGAATAGTCGTAACCTTCAATAATTTCCGGGACGGGTATGCCGGTAATACCGAGAAGTGTGGGCAGAATATCCTGCGGTTCAATAACTGCCTCGCTGAACTCTCCGATTGGGATCCCCGATTCTTCAGGTGCAGAAATCAGCAGAGGAATCCGAATTGATTCTTCAAAAGGAACTTGCTTTTTCCATAAGCCATGGGAGCCTAGCATATCACCATGGTCCGAAGTAAAAACAATCAGCGTATTCTCTTTGAGGCCGGATGATGCCAGATACTCTCTGATCTTTCCGAAACTTCTGTCCAGCGCAGTACAGTGGGAATAATAGCCTTCCATAGCCTGCTTAGCCATCAGTATGGAACCTTGGGGTACGTTTTCTCTGACTGCCAGCAATTCACTATCGTATGTTCCGGCAACATTCTCAGGATACTGATCATAAGGTGAATTCCACAGATAGGGGGGCGGGGCATGAGGAGGGCCCCAGGAAAGAACCATGAGGAAAGGATTATCCCGTCCTGTTTTCAGATTTTTCTGCCGGTGATTTTCCATATAGGTAATGGCATCGTCGGTCTGGGCATAGGCATCATATCCTTCCCAGTATGACAGCTCTTCGGCATCCTGATCATAATAGGCTGAGTTTATATAACTATGGCTGCACTCGAGCACCTTCCAGTAGTCGAAACCAAAACGGCGGTCCCTTGGTATCTTTTTCATTCTTCCTTGACCATTTATATGCCACTTTCCTATAAATGCGGTATCATACCCGTTCTGTTTGAACAGGGTGCCGAAGCCGGGGCTTGACTGACGGACAGGAACATCATTTACGATAACACCGTGAGTCAATGGAGACTGGCCAGTCATCAAGCTTGCCCGATAGGGAGAACAGACGGGACAGTTGGATACGGCATTAGATACATTGGTACTTTCTGCGGCAAATGCATCAATGTTCGGTGTTTGGACATCTGTATTTCCGGTATACCCAAAGGAGTGATAACGCCATTGGTCTGCAAAAACAAAGACAATATTCGGTTTTTTCATTTAATTGCTCCTGCCATCATTCCCTGAACAAAATAACGTTGGGTAAAAACAAGGATAAACAGAATTGGAAGACCGACAATAATTGATGCGGCCGCCATCTGGTTCCAATAAATATTGAATGCGGATATGAATCGGGCCAGCCCGATGGAAATGGTAAGATTACGCTGGTTTTCCAGTAGAGCTGCGGAATAGGGATATTCGCTCCATGTAAGAAGGAGGGACATAAGGCCAACAGTAGAAATACTGATCCGGCTGAGCGGCAGCGTAACGCGGATGAATGCTCCAAGAGGTGAGCATCCGTCCAGAAAAGCGGCTTGTTCAAGCTCTCTGGGCAGATTCTGAAAATTACTGTAAGAAAGCCAGGCTGCAAAGGGTGTCTGGAATACCAGATATGCCAGAATAAGCCCTGTATGAGTATCGTAAAGACCCATTTTTGATATCACCACATACACAGGAATCATGAGGGCAGGTCCGGAAAACAGCTGTGCAATCAGGAGGACATTCAGGATAACTGAACTTCCCCGGAGTTTGTATCGAGCAAGCCCATAGCCGATCATGGTGCCGAGTGATATGACAAATACGGTTGTAATAAGTGCAATCTTTGTTGTATTGAAAAAATACCTGAACCACAGACTTCCCATTCCGGTTCTGTCAAACCATACATCAATAAATGGTTTTACGGTTACCTGACTGGGGAAAATCTTTATAGGTATTCTCTGAATGTCGGCCTGGGTTTTGAATCCCGCTGTCACCAACCAGAGAAGGGGGATAACAACGATTAACAGCATTACTATCCCGATCAGGCTTTTCAGCAGCTTAGCTGCCATATAGGCTGTTTTCTTAGTGTTCATTACTTACCTCCCTGATCGCTTTTCTGGCTTTTTCGATAAAGAAAGAAGTAGACAGTACAAAAAATGCCCAGAATCAGCAGGTTGAGAACGGTGACAACTGCCGCCTGACTCAGTTTTCCATACTGAAAACCGAGCTTGAACATGTAAACTGGAATGATCTCACTGTAGTACAGCGGGCCGCCCTTTGTCATGACATTGATGAAAACCAGATTGTTCATTATCCAGATTAGATTAGTGATTCCCATTGTCATGATCTGGTATTTAATGTGGGGGAGAATGATGAAGGTAAATTCCTGCCAGGTATTCATTCCGTCTACCCGGCCAGCTTCGTAGTGCGAGGTATCTATGGATTGGATACTGGCTGAAATTCCCAGGGCATACATAGGAAAAAGCCTCCAGATGATAACGGCCGAAGAGGCAATCAAAGCGGTCTCTGGCGTCCCTAGAAAAGGAAAGCCCTTATCAAGAATTCCAATACTGACAAAAAACTCGTTGATCAGCCCGTTCTGCGTGTTATACATCCATTTCCATAAACCTGCCACTACCACTCCCGGCATAACCCACGGTATTAACATGAAAGCTCTGCTCAATCGTGCAATTCTGCTGCTGTCAGAAAGGAGATAACCGGTAAGAATTCCCAGCAGAACCACTGCTGACGTTCCTGTCAGTACCCAGACCAGGGAGTTCCTGATGGTTATCAAGGTTTCTTCTTTTTCGAGAACCGTACGGTAGGTATCAAATCCGACAAATGATCCTGCAGAGCTGCGGTTCAACAGTTCCACATCTCTGAAAGAGAGGTTGATACTGTAAAGCCCAACCCCGATCATTACAAACATGATCAGCAGAAATCCAGGAAAAACGAAGATCTGTGATAACCGCTTCTGCTGCTGGTCATAGGTCATCGATTTGCTCATTTTCATAGATCCCCCAATTCTTCCCAGGCATCAATCAGCGCATGCAGGTTTTTCTCCATTGCAGCGGGGATTGCCGGTCGATTTGTCGGAGCTGATATAGCAAGAACCATATTATCTTTTCTTCCAGAGACGGCTTTTTCTACAGCCCTATATACTTTTTCCGGACTGCCGCTTTCAATCAGGGAGAGTTCAATATTTCCGCCCAAGGTAAGGTTTTTTCCTGCTTGTTCCTTCGCATCTGCAAACTCAATATTACCGTCAGGCGGAGGTTCAACAGGTTCAAAATAATCAGCCCCCCGTTCGATAACCGAATCAATAATGGGACTGCCCACATTGCCGTGCGAGTGGATGTGTGCCAGACTGTGGTGACTATGAATTCTTTCGATAAGTTTTTTTTCAGGTTCTACCGATAGTTTACGGTATATTTCCGGGGAGCTCATCGGCGGCGTGAGCCATTCGCTGCCTCCAATCCAAACCATATCTATGAACCCGCCAGCCAGCACATAATCGGTAATCTGATTGATCCGTTCCCCGCAAATGGCAGTATATTCTTCAACTGCAGGTAGATCGACGGCGCACAGGTAGAGAAACTCTTCGTAGGGCATGCTCCCTCCGACACAGACAAACGGAGATGACATATAGGAGTACGTAATGGAGCGGTTGTCGACAGCTATTGAAGCGAAGGTCTCCTCATCCAATGTTTCTATGTTTTCAGGAAGTTCAAAAGGAATGCTGGCCAGCTTTTCCAGATCATCAGGATTCTTGACCGGGTATTCTATCGTCCAGATGTTGTCCACGCTGTCTGCCCGTCTTTCAAGAACTGCGGAGAGAGTGCCTTTTGGGGTGTCGATAATCTGCTTATAGACAATTCTGGTTTCATCCTGGTGAAGGATAGTTTCTTTGATTCTCTGGGAGGGAGTAACCAGAAACCGGTTTACGCCTGCAGAAACGGGATGCTGTACGGCTGATATATCTGATAATCGCTCTTCTATTCGCCTTCTTGCCGGATCCTGCGGGCAGGCATAAGGTTCGGCATATAGATTAAACCCCTTAAGGCCTAAAGCCATAGGCGTTCTATAACCATTGAATCCGAACACATCCAGAGGAATTCTGTCATGATTTTTATGGTTCAGCGCTGCCAGGATTCTATTACGCGGGTTCATAGTGGTTCCTTTATTGATGAGGACGGTTCGTTTTACCAGTCTTGAATTGTTACAAGACCTCGATGGTTACAAGACCTCAATGATTGGTAGAAACTGGGAGTAACACCTGAGGACCAGCATTGCTGCAGTCCTCAGGCAGCTTCCAGAAAGTCAGTTTTTCAAACTACGTTATTTAGCCTGATTATAAATAGACTGAATTTCCGGTTGTATAGCATCCAAAGCTTTCTTTGGTGTATCTATGCCGATGAGTACCTTTTGAAATGCCTCAACTAACAGTTGTTCAGATTCGGCTAGTCCAGGGAATCCAGGCATGGGCAGTGCACCGGAAAACAAGGTTCCCTCTCGATACTCGGCTGCGAGGTCAGGGTAAACACGGGCAAAATCAGGACTTTCCAGGTTTGCTATGGTAATCGGAACCCGGCCTTCTATAACGGACCCAGACCATCCGGATAATGCCTCAGGGGACATCCAGAAATCAATAAACTTCATTGAAGCGTCCAGTTTTTCACCTGAAACGGAATCAGGTACCAGAAAACAAGTGGTCGGCGTCATGATAAAGCTGGCTGATTCGAAGTTTCCTGTCTTGACCGAGTTCAAGGGGAACGGGGCTATGCTGTAGGGGTAGTCATCAGGAGCACCTAACGATTGACGGAGTATCGGTGCATACGACATTGTCATAGCCATGGCCGCCTGATCCTGGAAAAAGATTTCCATAGACTGACGGAAATTTGTATCGGTAAAACCATCCTGCGCGTAAGGAACCAGCTTTTTGTAGAATTCCAGTGTGTCCACAAAACCTGGACCGTTAACGGTTACCACATCATCTTCAAGTATGCGTCCGCCGTTGCGATAGGCAATACCTTCCATGATAAGAGTATCGTTTAATGCATTACTGCCCGGAAGGGCTATGCCTGCTATGCCTGTCTGCTTGAAGTATTTCGCTATTTCAATAACTTCGTTCCAATCCTGGGGCGGGCGGGCATTTCCCTGAGCATCAACAAACCCGGCTTTCTTGAACATAGCAGTATTATAGGCTATCATCGATGCAGCATCGACGTACGTTGATACACCGTACAGGGTACCCTGAAATTTGCCGGTATCCCATGCTTCGGGTACGAATTCAGCTTCCCATTTTGCTGCCATTTCGGGGTTGACGTCGGCTAAATTATGGATAATATCCAAGGTGGCGAATTCAGGAATACTTTGACCGTCAGTCAGAATCAATTCTGGGAGATTCCCGGCTTTATCAGCAGTTATGACTTTGGTTCTCCGTTCCTCGTAGTTCTGGTAGACCCAATCAATGATGATATCCGGGTTTCTCTCTTCAAAAACCTTAATTTGCTCCAGCATATACTCCCGTTCATGCTGAGGTCCTCCGAATTTCCATACCCGCAAGGTTATGGTTCCGTCTGCTTTGTCAGCTGCGTTTTCCCCTTGGCCTCCGGCAATGAGCGGAAAAAGCATCAGCATCAGCACCAGTGCGAAAATGATTCGTTTCATAGAATCCTCCTCTCTTTTTGATATTTATGACGATTTGGCTGATTATTCAGCCAAGTTGGCACAGATTATTTTCAAGCATTTTTTCATTATTTCCAGTTCTTCCCTGTCAATTCCTATTAAGGCCTCGTGCAGGTGCTCTTCGACAATGGGAGGAAGTACCTGCTCCATTTCTCTGCCTTTTTCTGTCAGGCAGACAATGTTGGACCTTCTGTCACTTTTGTTCGATTCTCTGATAATGAATCCCTGTTTTTCGAGGCCATCGACCACACGGGTCATAGATGGATAATCCCTGAATGTCTTTGATGAGAGTTCAGCCTGTGTCTGGCGGTCTTGTTGCCATAGACGATACAGAACTACCCACTGAAAAGGGGTGACGGGAATATCATGATCTCTGAATTTTTTGATAAGTTTCTTTTTCAGCGATTGCTCTGCAAGCTCAATAAGATATCCACCGGCATTGTCAATATTAAAATGTTCCATGCAAACCCTCTTGGTTGTAAATGCAATAATTTCAAATGCAACTAA
>JAIPFR010000053.1 GCA_021736525.1 Spirochaetia bacterium | reverse complement strand
CCATGGGACTCAACGAAAAGGATTACTGGTGGTACCTTGATCTGCGCAGGTACGGCAGTGTCCCGCATGCCGGGTTCGGACTCGGTTTTGAACGGGTAATCCAATACGTAACCGGAATGCAGAATATCAGGGATGTTATTCCCTTCCCGAGAACTGTTGGAAACGCAGAGTTTTAAAGAGGTGTTATACCGCTTTTTATGGCATAGCGTATCAGTTCGGCCATGGATGAGACGCTGAGCTTCCGGAACAGATTCTTTCGATGCGTTTCCACCGTGCTCACCGCTATGTGAAAAAGTGAAGCAATCTGCTTTGAGGTACTCCCTCTTGCAACCAGTTTAAGAACCTCTATCTCCCGGGTTGTAAGATGGAAGTCACCTTCAGCGGAGAATCCGGGTAACGATTCCGCGACTTCTGTTGGAATATAGACAGCCCCCTGATAGACCGCTTCGATAACCAGCAGGGCCTCAGAGAAGGGGCGGTCCCTGAAAATAAAACCGTCATATCCCTGATTCTGAAATGGGTACAGAGCCCGCATGTCCTGAGAATCTACTATAGCCAGGATTGCGGCTGATCCGTACCACTTGCGAAGTGAAGCAATGGTATGATCAGAATGCAGTAAACCCTCTTCCACTGAGTTTCCTGCCGTGGATGTTCGAAGGTCGCGAGGTTTGTGATGAAATGTTGCAGGATCGATAATAAGGATATCACAGGGAGATCCCCGGTGATCCTGATCCGGGTTACGGGTATCACCAATACTGCAAACGGTAAAAATTCCGGTATTCCTGCAGAGCAGGGCCAAACCTTCACTCAGAAGACCGGGGCTGCTTCCGATACAAATTTTCTTCATATATAACATAACTAAAAAAAAGTGCTCTTTTATTCAAAATGAAGAAAACTTTTTGGGATATTTTTAAAAATTTCCCTTATCAGATAAACTCTGCCACCTGATCCAGATCAAACCGTTTTTTTTCACGCCTTCGCTCACCGCCGTCGGCGGAATAACCCAGCGGGGTTATCGCAAAAACTTCTTCATCGCTCTGTATGCTGAGAACTTCCCGCAGTTTCTCGTTATCAAAAGCAGCTATCCAGCAGGATGCAATCCCATAGTTTTCGGCTGCAAGAATCATATGATCCATCGCGATAGTCAGATCTGTTTCAAGAGAGTTGTAACCGTCCCTTCGCACCCAGGCACGAGTCCGGCTGCCTTTTACAATAAGAATATGCGGAGCATTATCTATCCAGCGTCGGCTGTAGCATTCCCTCACCTTTCCCAGCAGATCAGGAGTTGAAATGAATAAAAATTTCCACGGCTGGAGGTTTGCCGCCGATGGTGCGGCTTTGCCCGCTTCGGCAATCTTCACCAGCAGTTCTTGCGGAATTACACGTTTCGGGTCATAGGCTCTGCAGCTTACACGATTCTGCACAACTGTCATAAACTCCATAGAATCCCCCTTAAAATTTTTTGCCAACCGATTCAATTGGCATGAAGCCTTCTCCCAGCACCTCA
Organism: Spirochaetia bacterium; assembly: GCA_021736525.1. Lineage (GTDB taxonomy): Bacteria > Spirochaetota > Spirochaetia > JABMQR01 > JABMQR01 > M55B182. Next base: position 6,720 of record JAIPFR010000053.1, on the reverse strand, counting down.
GAAGCATTGGTTATAATCATAAAAGCATTCGGATCTACGCTTTTAACGATATTGGTTACCTGACTGATACGCCGGTTTCTGACAACGGTCATAATCAGACGCTTTTTATCATGCGTATACATGCCGCTGGCATCAACCTGCGTTCCCCCCAGTCCGATATCGTTAAGCAGCATATCTCGTATCTCATCATACCTGTCACTGATAATATAGGCAAGCTTGGCATAATTAGCTCCGCTTGTTATCAGGTTGATGACCTGCCCGGTGGAGAATACTGTTATTACGGCAAATAATGCTGCCTCAATAGAGAATACGGCCGCCGCTGCCGCAATTACGGTTCCGTCGACAATAAACAGAGAGGTTCCCAGCGGAAGGCTGCTGTAATGATGCAGAATCTGAGCCAGGATATCTGTTCCTCCTGTATTCGATCCTCCCTTCATGACAATTCCAAGCCCGGAGCCAACAATAACACCGCCAAAAAGAGCTGACAACAGCAAGTCGGTTTTGTCACTATAGTCAAGCAGACCTTCATAGCCGGTCACAGCTCCCAGCAAGGTAACTGCGGCGGATAGGGCGATCGTCCCGTATAGAGACTTCAGGCCATACTGACGACCGAATATTTTTATCCCGACAAAGAAAATCGGTAAGCTGAGCAAAATGATGGCATAGCCGGGGTCAAAGCCTGTCAGGTGAAAAATTATTACAGCAAGGCCGCTTACCCCGCCGGCAGCAATCTTTGCCGGAGTAAGGAACAGAACCAGCCCCAGAGCCGTGATAATCGATCCGGCCGTTATAAGGAGATACTCCTCAACCTGCCGACGTACGGCAACTTTATACATAGGTTTTCCTCCCAGGGGCAAGGTTTTCCGACCCCTTCATTGTAATAATGAGAGTAAATTTCAAAATAATTACATTTTGAAATATCAGCGATCCAGTGCAGGGGAATATTACTTTCCGGCCTTCATGGATGCCGTCAATTCCCGGTCAAGCATATTGGCAAAGAGCTGGATATCCCGTGCCGAGAGAGGACGGGTTTTCTCTGAAAAAACTCCGGCTTCTCGAAACTCTGTCATGGCATTTCTTATTGACAAGCGCTCTGCCATATTTTCCTGGGTATACTTTCCGCCGCGATCATCCAGTACTGTGCACCCCTGGCTGACCAGCTTGGCAGCCAGAATGATGTCGCGAGTAATACAAAGATCTCCACTCTCTACATGCTCCTCAATCCAGGCATCAGCACTGTCCATACCGGGTTCTACAACCTCCATAGTGACAGTGCTGCCTGAACAGTCCGAAAGCACGCGGTCGGCCGTAAAAGTTGTCATAACACCGGTGCGACTGGAGGCTTTGATAATAATCGAACGAATCTGCCGCGGACAGGAATCGGCATCGACAAATACCCGCATTATGAATCTTCCTCTTCTGGAAATCCTGCTATATGGATCTCGCCGCTGCTGCCGGTTTCCAGGATGTAATCCCCGATGGACGCGGGCAGAATCAGGGCATCTCCAAGCTTGATCGATATGGTTATCAGTCCTGCTTCGGCATCAGTGTATTCAATTATCGCCTGACCCGACGTGCATAGAAGCAGTTCGACAGATATGCGCTGCCGTATCTGAATTCTAACCCCGGGAGCAATTCTTTTGAGCAGAAATTCTTTTGCAGGTGTTCTGTAGACAAATTCGCCAGGCTGCTTTGCTTCCGGAATAACCTTCTCTTTCTCCACTCCTGCAAATTGCACTATTTTCCGGAGCTCCGGGAGGTCAATGTATTTCTCGGTCAGACCGCCGCGCAATACATTATCAGAATTTGCCATCAGCTCAACCCCGGTTCCGTACATATAGGCATGGAGTTCTCCAGCTGGCTGGTACAGGGCCTCTCCCGGGGCAAGTTCAAGAAGATTGAGGTACAGCGGAGCCGCGGCAGAACTATCATCAGGGTAAAACTTCAGAATTTTTTTTACCAGGGAAAACTCTTTGCTTACTGGAGCCAGCTTTCCGGCAGTTTCAGCAAGTTCCTTGAGAAATGAGGTTTTATCAGTTTTTGAAAGCTGCAGCAGCGAAGTAAAAAAAGATTGATAGCGCATATCTTCGCTCAGGCTTTCGTTAAAGAGATAGTTCCGCAAGTTTTTTTCGTAGAAATCACCTTCCAGAAGACTGAAGAGCCGGTCTATTTGCCTGACAGGCCTGAATCCGCATAATGCTGTAAACGGTGTCAGTGCGCAGATTATTTCCGGCTTATGGTTGGCATCCTTGTAGCTGCGATTGAAAGCATCCAGCGGAATGCCTGACTGCTCTTCATACCTGCAGCCTCGCCAGGCCTGATCTTTGTCAGGATGACATTGAATAGAAAGCGGTTTTTCCACAGCCAGGATCTTCAGCAGGAACGGCAGTTCTGCCCTTCCGCTGAGATCCTTACTATCGCTGCAAGGTCTGCTCTCGTTACTGTATTTTGCCCCGAAAACACCGACCGGATCACGGTCTATGTATTCCTGCAGAGTGATCTTCCCCTTCTCATCATCGATGAGGGCTGGTCCCTTGGGATGCGTACCCAGCCACATTTCCGCCCAGGGGGTACCATCCGGAGAGATCCCCAGAATTTCAGGAATACTGTGCGAGTTTCCCCATGCATAATGCTGGATATACGGTATCAGTTTTCTTACTTTCATATGGGCAGTCTACTATTTGCAGAAATACTGGTCAATGTTGTACGGTGAATACCCTGACATTTGGTTCATTCCGGATTCAGAATTTCTTTACTCCGATCCCTTATCCCCCAGCTGTTCAACTTGTTTTTTTACAGAAATATGGTTATAAAAGGGGTAACCAAAAGCCAGATGTCGGAAATCTGCTGAATGTTAAGCAGAACAAACAGTCGAAACATTTCCGAAACCCGGCAAATCCAAGCGGAGGATGAGTAAAAAATGAAAGTTTCAGCCCTTCAAAAGGCACGCTATGCCTACAGTCCAAAATTACCGGCTGTCCTGCAGCAGGATATCCATACGATAGCACCGGCTGCTGGTGAGCCGGCAGAACCTGCTGTTGACAAAGAAGCCCTCAAGGCTCTGTTTCCCCATACCTACGGCATGCCGGCAATCAGTTTTGTTCCGGGAAAGAGCGAAGAAATCAGTCGCAGGAGAAATGTAGGCGTTATTCTGTCCGGCGGTCAGGCTCCGGGAGGACATAATGTACTTGCCGGGCTGTTTGATGCACTGAAGCGCGCCAACCCCGAATCTAAACTGTTCGGCTTCAAGGGCGGACCCTCCGGCATCCTGAACAATGATGCAGTTGAGATTACGGAAGCATACCTTGATCCTTTCCGGAACACCGGCGGGTTTGACATAATCGGATCTGGACGTACTAAACTGGAGAGTGAAGATCAGTTTGAAATTTGCGCTGAAGTATGCAGGAAGCGAGACATCACAGCCCTTGTGGTCATAGGTGGAGATGATTCCAATACCAATGCTGCAGTTCTGGCAGAATACTTTGCTGCCGCCAATTCCGGTATTTCGGTAATCGGCGCCCCGAAAACAATAGACGGGGACTTGAAGAATGCCGCTATCGAAGTTTCATTCGGTTTCGACACAGCAACCAAGACCTATGCTGAGCTTATCGGGAATATTGCCCGGGATGCAAATTCCGCCAAGAAATACTGGCACTTCATCAAACTGATGGGTCGGAGCGCCTCGCACATTGCCCTTGAATGCGCTCTGCAGACCCGCCCTAATATTACCCTTATTTCCGAAGAAGTTGAGGAAAACCAGACCACGCTCAATGAAATTGTTGACTATATCTGTTCAGTTATTGCTGATCGGGGAAACAGGGGCTTGAATTTCGGTCTGGTTCTTGTTCCGGAAGGTTTGATTGAGTTCATCCCGGAGATTAAAATTCTTATTTCAGAGTTGAATGACCTGATGGCCGGGCATACAGAAGAGTTCAGCCGGCTGAAAGATTTTACTGAAGAGGCGGCGTGGATTGCTGCACACCTGACTGCGGAATCAAAATCTGCGTTCACATCTCTGCCTGAGGCAATTCAGCGTCAGCTGCTGATGGATCGGGACCCCCACGGCAATGTGCAGGTATCCAGAATTGAAACCGAAAAGCTGCTGATTGAAATGGTAGATAACCGATTGAAGGAATGGAAAACCGCCGGCAGTTTCTCCGGTTCGTTCAGTTACCAGAACCATTTTTTCGGCTATGAGGGACGCTGTGCGTTTCCCTCGAATTTTGATGCAGACTACTGTTATTCTCTCGGCTATAATGCCTATCTCCTGCTGGGGTCAGGACTGACGGGATATATTTCATCTATAGTCAATCTGGCAGCTCCAGCTGGAGAATGGAAAGCCGGCGGTATTCCGGTTACCATGATGATGAATCTGGAACAGCGTCACGGCAGCAAGAAGCCGGTAATTAAAAAGGCCCTCGTGGAACTTGACGGAGAGCCGTTCAAAGCCCTTGCTGCCAATCGTGATACATGGGCTAAAGAAACCTGTTACACCTTTCCGGGAGCCATTCAATATTACGGTCCAGCCGAAGTGTGTGATCAGCCCACCATAACACTGACTCTGGAACAGCAGAAAGGCCAGGCGATGCTGTAATAGACCGGCATAAAGCGAGGAGCTGCACAGAATTTCTTCTTATGCAGCTCCTTGTCTTTGTATAGCTAATTTTTCACTGTCGACTTACAGCCGGTCAGTGAAAATTTTCCAGATTTCATCGACAGTGAAAACAACCGGAGTTTTTTTCCTGTCTGTTTTCCCCGCCAGCTCCTTGAGCTCGTCAGTAGTGAAGCCAAAGGTACTTAACGGGGGAATGGTATACGTTTCCTGCCACTTAATCAATGTATCAAGCAGTAAGGTTACACCATCTTTTACATTATCGCATTTTTTGTCAATATTAAGAAGACTCCCGGCTCTGCCGTATTTTCTCAGTGAAACTGCTGCCGAATCGGAACCGGCTGCTGCTTCAGCTTCAAGTTTTTCAATGATCATTCTGGTGGCACTATAGAGCAATGTTCCGCAGGCTGCCCCGTGCGGTATTTCCCGTACACCGCCCAATACCCCGGCAGCCCCATGAACAACTCCTAAATTGGCATTTGCAAGAGTAATTCCTGATATATACGCCGCATAGGCCATCTCACTGCGTGCCTGAAGATCATATCCGTCAGCACAAACCCTCGGGAAAGCTTTTCCAGCCAGCCGTAATCCGGTCTCTGCCAAGGCATCGGTAAAGATAGTGCTCTCGGTTGAAACAAAAGATTCCAGCAGCTGGGTTACAGCATCAAGACCGGAGGCGGCGGTGATAGACTGGGGACAGCCAAGGAACAGCTCACCATCAAGTATGGCAAGGTCTGGTACATAATTGTCATGACGAAGTGATTTTTTGAATCCGCCCTTACCTATTTTGCTGATTACTGCATTTTTTGTCGCTTCAGAACCGGTTCCCGCCGTTGTCGGCACAGCAGCAAGTCCAAGACGAACCGGTGGAGGCGACATGGTTCCCACCCCTTCAAGGTAGGCCTGTACTCCGGCATAGGGATAACTTTCGGTTCTATTGCGCAAAAGGGGAACCATGGCCGCTACGGCTTTTGCCGTATCCATGACGCTTCCACCGCCTATCCCTACAATGCATTGTATATTTGACAGAGCGGCATTCCGGGCAATATCATCAACTGACTCGGGAGAAGGTTCCCCACGAACAGAATACCGGGTAAAGGCAATATTCTGCATTTCCAGGTCAGCACAAAGCTGTTTCCAAGCTGGGGAAGCTGTCAAGGAGTTCCCCCCGGTACAGATTCCAACAATGGCATAACCGCGGTCTTTCAGCCAGCCTGAAAGCTTCCTGAGGCTGCCAGCACCTTGATAGACCTGAGGAACGGCAGCAATGGTAAACGGCATAAGTTTCGTGGAATAGTTAGTCTCAAATTCAGGCATCATCTTTATTCCTCACTATCGGGTCTTCTCAAATATAACTATCCTTTTCTCCTCATCCGGATTCTGGCGGTAAAGAATGACGATATTACCGATAATGCCGATAAGCTCCGCCGACAGCGTTTTGGTCAACTGTCCTGCTATTTCCTGTTTTGAATCCTTAAAATCAATAAACTTGATTTTTATCAATTCATGATTTTCAAGCGCTTCATCTACCGCCTGCCAGACCCCGTCGGTAAGTCCGTTTTTACCCACCATAACCACGGGGTTCAGTCCATGGGCCATTTTTCTTAAAGTGCTTCGAGTTTTTCCGTCCATTAATTTAATCTTTATACTCCTCCATGACTTCAAAACGCTTGATCTTCTTCGTGGAAGTCATAGGCATTGCCTTATCGACCACAGTTACCTTAGTGATATGCTTGTAGCCTACATTTTTCTTATTGATTTCGGAAACTATTTCTTCCATCCTGGCCTGAATAACTGCCGCAGCCTCCTGCTCTCCGTGTTTTTCCTTGACGCTCTTCACATACGTATCGGCTGGAAAGATAAATGTCCGGATACCTTCGGCTTTTGTTTTCTTGTCAAGCAGGTAACCTGCAACGAGTATCTGCTCTATCTCTTCAAAAAGCTGGAACTGATCTTCAATCTCTTCGGGAAATACGTTTTTCCCTCCTTCGGTTACGATAAGAGATTTCTTCCGGCCGGTAAGATAAACATACTGCTCATTGTCAATATATCCGGCATCACCGGTTCTCAGCCACCCGTCAGCCGTCATTATCTCATCGGTGGCCTTT
>JAIPFR010000052.1 GCA_021736525.1 Spirochaetia bacterium | reverse complement strand
CTCAGATCGCTTCATGCCTTTTTTGTATGCTGTACCGCAATCTCTCCAGCTTTTTCCAAACCGATTTTTGTCAGCACCGGACCAATGATCTCAAAGAAAATACATGATGCTGTAATGGTTGTGATCACAGTTGCTCCAATTTCTGCCCCATGAGTACTTATTGAGGAGAAATCATTCTTAACCACCAAGGATAATCCAATAGCGACCCCAGCTTGAGAAAGAATTCCCATACCAAGATATTTTCGGATTTTTGGTTCCAGGTGCCCCGCTATAGATCCCAAAGCAGCTCCAGACATCAGGCCAAAGCTTCTTGCGGCTATGTAGACGATACCAAGAAGTCCGAGGGCGGGAAGGGCGGCTGCATGAAGGTTAGCCCCAGCCAACGTGAAAAACATAATAAACAGCAGCGGTAAGAATTCTGAAAGTTCATGATGGATTTTCTGAACGAGCGTATGAGACTGTGTATTGACCACTACGATCCCGACAACCATATTTGTAAGGATAACTGAGAGATGCAGCATGCTGCAGAGCCCTGCGGAGATCAGCATAGCGGCAAAAATGAGAATGAAAACATCCCGCGCCTGTTTAACACGGCTGGCCAGAAGACTGAAAACAACTGCCAGAACCCCGCCAATAGCAAGGCTCAGCCCAATTTCTTTGAGAGGCTCAAGAATCAGCATGTACCATGATTGAGAGGCCATTCCTGCTTCTATACCGAGCAGGGATTTTGCTATAGCTGATGCAAAACCGAAGATTATAATACCCAGACCGTCATCAAAGCCAACCACCGCATAGAGTGCTTTTGTCAGAGATCCCTTAGCTTTATATTCTTGAATAACTGCTACCGTACCCGCCGGGGCACTGGCTGGAGCAATTGCACCAAAAACCAAGGCCAGGGCAATATCTTTTGTCAGCAGAAAAACAGCACCTGCCGTGACTATAAAGGCTAGAAATGACTCTGCAAGGATGACAATAATTATGCCTTTTCCCTGTCTTTTCAAGTCCTTGAAGCTCAATTCAATTCCTATGCTCAAAGCAACAAAGCTCAGGGCAATATCTGTAATGAATCCCAGGCCAGCCTGTATGTCTTCGTGCAGAATGTTCAGCAGTGAGGGCCCTGTCAGGACGCCAACTATCATGAAGCCGATTATTGAGGGCAGCTTTATCCATTTCATGCTTTTCCCGGCATAGAATCCGATTCCGGTAGCCGCTCCGACTATAAGCAGTGGTGATAGCTGATGGAGAAGAAAAAATTGCTGTACTGAAGATATTATTTGCATATTCTGAATTGCCTCGTTATTATTAGAAATCGATTGAGCCGTCACAGTAGAGAATATCCTGAACCGTTACCATCATGCCGGATTTACTGTCTCCGCCAAGCAGGGAAAGCCTTCGGAGCGTATTGTTCATGAGTTTTTTATTAATGACAGCTAAAACGACTCTGCTGAAGTTTGGTTCGGATGTGGTCCAGAAGGTGGAAAACAGCGGGAGCTTATGAAGGTAATGGCCAGCGGTATTTGTTTCGAGAACAGAAATCGCTCCTCCTGATTCAGCACCGACAATTTCCATGGCATCAGCAAAAAAGTCTTCGTTCTGGATATGAATGATGAACTGGCAGAACTGATCTGATTCAGGATTGATCTCACTGACCCGAATGTCCTGCTGGAGCAGATTGAAAACGGTATCAACAGTATTGCAGTTTATCAATTTGCTTATAAGGGCGCGGTCTTTTGTCAGCTTTGCAATTGAGGAAATTATCTGAATATGCCGACTGCGCTGATCCGGCGGGCCGACTATAAAGAAAATCAGATTTGAAGGTTTCCCGTCGAGTGATTCAAAGGCAGTACCTTGTGGAACAATCAGCAGGCCAACGGTAAAACCAGACAGTCCGCTGATGCTGCAGTGAGGAATGGCAATTCCATTTTCCAGGCCGGTGGAGGATACTTCTTCCCGTTCAACAAGTTTTTCGAGGATTTCCCGAGAGGGAACGGTTTCAAGCAGCTTGGATTTACCTGCAAGTTCGCTTATCTGCTTGAGGATATCTTTTTTTGTTTTGCAGTCAGTGCCAATGGCAATACAGGTTTTTTGCAGAGCTGGGAGCATTTTTTAGTCCTCCATAGTATTGAGCAGGAGTGAACGGTCATATTCAGCTATGATCCTGTACACTTCCTGCGGCGTCTCACTTTTCAACAGTGACGCAGCTGTTTTTTTTCTGCTGAGCATTTGAGTCAGTTTCGCAATTATGCGAAGATGAACTATTTCGCTGTCAGAAAGAATCAGGAAAAGCATACGGACAGCAAGCCCGTCGAGAGAATTGTATTCTATACCTTTGCTGGCAATTCCTATGATAATTCGGGGTCCCCCGGTTACCAGGGACGAGGGTGTGCGCATATGTGGAATGGCAAATCCGTTACCAATTCCGGTGGATATCATCTCCTCTCTTTCCAGAATTTTGCGGTGTACAGTAAGGCTGTCACTGATTATTGATAGTTCTGATGCAGTATCGGTCAGGCAGAGCAGTGCCGTATCTCTAGTTGCCTGATCAGGTATCGTGATAATCCCGGCTGCAGTTATCAATCGAGACAAGGGTACCTGGTCAGCCTGCTGCTCAATAAGACGGGAGAGGTCGTTCTTGGGAATGACCTCCATTTTTGCAATCAGCCAGTCATCTATCAACGAGCGGAGAAATCGCCACTGGTTTGAAATTTTTGCACAGGGAATTTCCCGGGCTTTGACCATTTTCAGGATTGTCTTGTCAGACAGTTTGAGATATTCAGCCACTTCTGCTAAAGTCATTAAATTATCTTTATTTTCCATTATATTCCGTTATATTCCTAAATAAGTATAATGTCAACAGAATTGGTCGATTTATAATAGTGATTGTGTCACCTTATAAAAGCTGGAAATTGCAGGCTTAATGCGCTAGACTGCATGCAAATGAAAAAAATACTGAACCGTTACAAACCGGTTGTTATTCTGACATTGATTCTTCTCCCTGCTTTCATCGGGGTAAGCCTGTTCAACTACTTCCTTCAGCGAGAGTCCGTAAGGCTTGAACTTATCAGTACTTCACTGCCGCTGGTCAGGGAGCTGATCGACTGGGAAATAGAATCCCGTTTTCAGGTTCCCCTGCGAGTAGCATCGGTAATGGCCAATGACACGTTTCTCAAAAATTGGATAGTAGAAGGTGAACAGAGTCCCGATGCAGTAACTGCATATTTGGCTTCCATAAAGGAGAAACAGGGCTTTAATACAGCTTTTTATGTCTCTGCGGCATCAGGGGTGTATTACAGTCATGAAGGGGTTCATAAGACTGTATCAAAGGATGATTCTCATGATATCTGGTATTACAGTTTCCTTGATTCCGGAAAAGAAGTTGAACTTGATGTCGATACCGATGAGGTGACTGGAGTACTTACCATATTCATCAACCAGCGGGTGGTATCTGAAAACGGCAAATTGATCGGGGTTACTGGAGTGGGGCTGAAAATGGAGAGCCTTTCCGAGCTTCTCCATGCTGTGCAGGACGAGTATGGGAGAACTATATATCTGGTGGATGAACAGGGCGTTATTCAGGCCCATTCGGACATGGATAAAATTGAGTCAGTATCTATTCGTGAGATGGACGGGGTATCTGCCATAGCAGAGAAAATTCTTTCCAGAAGAGGGACGGCTGCAGATTTCACCTATAGCGGATCCGAAGGTACTGTGCTGCTTACCAGCCGTTATGCGGATGAACTGGAATGGTTTATCATTGTCGAGCAGAATGAGCACGCCTCGATGCGGCTTATCCGCCGGAATTTATACACCTCAGTTCTCATCGGTCTGACAACATCCTTGCTCATAATCCTTCTCAGTACTTACTTTGTTGAAAAATCCCAGAAGAAACTGGTTTCATTGACGATAACCGACCATCTGACCGGTACGGCCAATCGGATGAGGCTGGAAGCTGTTCTAGGACAGGAACTGGCCAGGTCCCAGCGTTACGATACGCTGTTTTCTGTGCTCCTGATCGATATAGATAATTTTAAAGTACTCAACGATACGTATGGACATGCCGAAGGAGATGCTGTACTGATCCAGTTCAGTGAGCTGCTTATATCTTCAATCAGAGGGACAGATATTTTTGGCCGTTGGGGAGGTGATGAGTTTATGCTTATCCTGCCCCATACCATTCTGGATAAAGCCCTGGTGCTGGCTGAAAAAATTCGCAGGAGTATTGAAGGGCATGTATTTAACAAGAGAACTGCTGTTACCATAAGTATCGGGGCGACTGTTCTGAATCACGGGGATACCCTTCAGCAGCTTATCAAAAGGGCTGACGATGCCCTGTATCGGGCAAAAGAGACCGGTAAGAATCGTGTAGACAGTATCTGAGGAACCTATTCTCGTCTTCCTCAAAAGCGTGCAGGCTTCACACCCTGTCGGAACCTCTGTACAATTTTTCATAATATCGGTAATTTATCCAAAACAAAAAGTTGTCGTGCAGGCAGCAGGATAGGTAAAATGAAAGAACATGTAGTAATAGGACTAAGCGGCGGAGTTGACTCATCGGCAGCGGCCGCATTGCTGGTTGAACAGGGGTACCGTGTAACCGGAGTAACGATGAATATATGGGACGGTACTTCAATGGCAGATCTGGAAGGACGGCACGCCTGTTTTGGCCCCGATGAAGAAGAGGATGCAGCCAAGGCTGCGGAAGTCTGTGATCTTCTGGGCATTCCTTTTCATCAGTTTGACCTGAAAAAGGAGTATCGAGATGTGGTTCTGACCGATTTTTCAGACGAGTATAGTCGTGGCCGCACCCCCAATCCTTGCGTCAGGTGCAACAGTCGGATCAAGTTCGGTGCGCTGGTTGATAAAGTGACCGAATCCGGGATCGATTTTGATTATTTTGCAACCGGGCACTATGTCCGGCGTGAATTCAACCCGGAACTGGGAATGCAAGTTCTCATGAGGGCTTCCAACCTGAAGAAAGATCAGAGCTATTTTCTTTATCGTCTTACCCGGGAGCAGATTAACCGAACCCTTTTCCCTTTGGGAGGTCTGACAAAGGAGGAGGTGCGGGCTATTGCTGAATCCAGAAATCTCGGTTTTGAGAAAATCCGGGAGAGTCAGGACTTTATCTGCGGCGATTATACTGAGCTCCTCGATTTTGATTTTATTCCAGGCGATATTGTGGATGCTGAGGGTAACCTGCTTGGCCGGCATACTGGTTTTGCCCGGTATACTATCGGACAGCGTCGGGGATTGGGTATAGCGGCACCGAGGCCTTACTATGTTATCGCCATAGACCGTGAAAAGAATCAGGTTGTTGTAGGACATAAGGAGCAGGGATACGGTCACTCCCTGGAAGCAGGTTCCATGAATTGGCTGGTATCTCCTGACAAGCTTGGGGAGGTGCCTTTTGAGGCTCAGGCTAAAATTCGATCTCAGCAGAAGCCATTTTCTGTGAAAGTGGAGCCAATCGGGGAGACCGGATGCCGGATACATTTTATAGAGGCGCAGTGGGCTGTTACTCCCGGACAATCGGTAGTTGTTTATGACGGTGATGTGGTGATTGGCGGGGGAATAATTGAAAAGCAGCTCTGAAGCTAAGATAGAAAGAGAGGAGAATAAGGAATCAGCATGAATACCAAAATCGCTTTCAATGTGGATAAATATCTTGAAGAACAGACGGTAGAAATACTTAAGCGTGTGGAACAGTTCAACAATAAGCTTTATCTGGAGTTTGGCGGAAAACTGGTATACGACCACCACGCAGCCCGCGTACTTCCCGGATACGATCCCAATGTGAAGATGCAGCTCCTCAAAAATCTGAAGGATAAGGCTGAAATAATTCTCTGTATCTATGCCGGCCATATTGAGCAGAGGAAAACCCGGGCCGATTTCGGCATAACCTATGATGCCGACGCGATGAAGCTTATTGACGATCTGCGCAGCGACTGGGGGTTGGAAATAACGGCTGTAGTGGTAACAAGATATGAGGATCAGCCCTCAGCCAATCAGTTTATCAATACGCTGGAGCGGCGAAATATCAAGGTTTATGTGCATAGGGCGACAAAAGGGTATCCAACGGATGTTGACCTGATTGTCAGTGACAAGGGGTATGGAAGCAATCCCTACATTGAGACAGAAAAACCTCTGGTGGTAGTCACAGGTCCCGGGCCGAACAGCGGGAAGCTGGGAACCTGTCTGTCGCAGCTGTATCATGAGTATAAGCGGGGGACGGCAGCAGGTTATGCGAAGTTTGAGAGCTTTCCTATCTGGAATTTGCCGCTTAAGCATCCGGTAAATATTGCCTACGAAGCAGCAACTGCAGATCTTAGGGATGTTAATTTAATTGATCCGTTTCATCTTGAGGCTTATGGGGAACGGTCGATTAATTATAATCGAGATGTCGAGGCCTTTCCGCTTCTGCGTCGTATTCTTGAAAAAATATCAGGCAGCAGTTCTCCCTATCTCTCGCCTACCGATATGGGGGTGAACAGACTGGGTTTTGCCATTGATGATGATGAAGCAGCCCGTGAAGCCGCCAGGCAGGAGATTATCAGGAGATCGTTCCGCTATTCCTGCGAATACATGATGGGTCTAGGTACGAAAGGAACGGTAGAACGGGCCCGTTTGATTATGCAGGATATGGGAGCTTCAGAGATTGATCGGCCTGTGGTGGGAGCGGCCAGACAGGCTGCTGTAAATGCTCACGTAGATCCTGCCAAGGGCAACAGCGGAATCTACTGCGGGGCTGCGATTGAACTTTCTGACGGCACCATGATAACGGGGAAAAACTCCTCGGTAATGCATGCTGCCGCTGCTGCGGTGCTAAATTCCATCAAGCATCTGGCTGGTCTTCCCGATAAAATACATCTTATATCCCCTTCCATAATCGACTCAATAGCTGCAATGAAGCGTGCCATCAAGGATTCTGCATCGGTGACTATGGATCTGGAGGAAACACTGATAGCATTGGGTACCTCGACTGCATCGAGCAGCGGTGCCTACCTGGCCGTCAAGCAGCTGAAAAAACTCAGGGGCTGTGAAATGCATCTGACCCATATGCCGCCTCCCGGAGATGAGGCTGGCCTGCGGGACCTGGGGATTCTGCTGACTAGTGACCCCCATTTTTCTTCTAATCGACTGCTGGCAAATTAGCAAGGACCCCGGGGCAGGTTAGTCTTCGGGAGGTTGAGCAGGTTGGTTGAGCAGGTTGGTGAAATTTTCTCTTTCGAAACTTCCCGGGATAGTGTATGGTAGTAAAAAGCATGTGCAAGGAGTATGGAATAATGGCTGATACAAGTAAAACTCACTACGTTGTTTGTCTGAACGGGGGAAGTTCCTCCATCAAGGTTTCGGTAAAAAGCATCACCAACGGAGAGGTCGGTTCGGTTGCAGATTTTAACTGTCAGGGGCTGGGAACCAGCCATGGGTATATCGATGCTAAATATGATGGTGAAAAAGAGCGTTATGATACGCCCATGGAGAACCATAAATTAGCGCTTCATGCCATAACGGAGCTTATTGGTGAGCGTTTTCCCGGATTGAAAGTATCGGCGGTCGGGCATCGGGTCGTACATGGCGGAACGGAGTTCACGAGTACATCGCTCATTGATGGTCCTGATGGGAAGGTACAGGCCTCAATTAAAAAGTTTTCCTCACTGGCCCCGCTGCACAACCCTGCGAATCTGCAGATAATTGAGGCAGCCCTTGCAGACCCGGTTTTCGGTTCCATCCCCAATGCGGCAATATTTGATACCCAGTTTCATGCTGGGATGCCCGAATACGCGCGGCTCTATGCTGTTCCAAAAAAATGGATCGATACCTACGGCATTCAGCGCTACGGGTTTCACGGAGCTTCCTACACGTACATAAGTCGTCGCTTTGCCGAACTTAACAAACTGAGCGAAGGGGATACTAATATAGTCATAGCCCATCTCGGCAACGGCTGTTCCATGGCTAAGGTGGTCGGCGGAAGGGGTGCCGATACCACGATGGGAACTACTCCCCTGGAGGGGCTGGTCATGGGGACTCGCAGCGGCGATATAGATCCCGGAGCCCTGGAGCTGATGGCTCACAATCTCGGTACCGACATAGAGGGCATCGTGAAAATTCTTAACAAGGAGTCCGGTCTGTTCGGTCTCTACGGGAAGGATATCAAAGAGATGCATATCATCCGTATGGCAGCTATGGATGGTGATAAAGAGGCGGAACTGGTCATAGAGGTGGCCGCATATCGGGCAGCCAAGTATTTTTCAGGGTATCTCGGCACCATGGAAAACCCAAGGGGCATTGTATTCACTGGTGGGATCGG
>JAIPFR010000005.1 GCA_021736525.1 Spirochaetia bacterium | reverse complement strand
CAGTACCGACAGAGCTACCAGGTAACGGTTTTTCTGATCGGCTCAGCCAGCAGCAGGAAGTCGAGCATAGGGATATTGAAGACAATTTCGTTGGGTGCCCGGAGCCTGCCCCCCTTCTGGGAGATTATGGGATGGTCGGTAATAATAACCACCTCAATGAAGGAGCGCAGCAGGGAAGGGGGACCCTCATCACCCAGGGCGAAACTGATCATGTCAATATAATCCTCTTCGCTGACCCCGATATTCTCTTCCGGACCGAACATGGCGAATTCGGGATCCTCGAGGAGAGGAACAAGCTTTTTAAGCTGGTAGTAATTTTCAATATCAATATAAATATTCAGGTTCTGGACAAACCCCCGCTTTTCATAGGTGAAGACGGAGATCGTTTCGTTCTTTTCCTCCTCTTCCCTCAGTTCGTTGAAGAACTCCTCCAGATCGCTGAAGTTGAAGCTGCCGGTATAAAAGTTGTCAGAAACTTTATTGAAAATAGCGTCTGAGGTATATTCAGATGTGTTCAGGTCGACAGCAAGCTCGTCAAGATTGTCCTGGGTGACATCAGTATCCTCTTCAGCGAATACCTGGAAATCCTTGACCACCTCAATAAAATAGTCTTCGATTGCTATCTCGAATGAGGCATTGCCGGACTCGTCGACATGAACCACCAGTTCCTGCTTAACCGTGCAGGATGAAGCAGCTGTGAGTACTGCCGCGGAAAAAAATATAAGCAGGATACGGTGCAGGAGGGAATTGTTATACATGGTAATCAACCTTACTTTATACGTGTAGCCTATACAGGCCGGAAAATGCAATTACCTACTAAAATAACGGAATCTTGATTAGGTTACAAGTCCCGCGAGGAATTGAAGAAGGGAACCAGCTGAAGAAAGAAACCAATTGAAGATAGGCAGAGATGGCACAGGCTTGCCGTGCCCGGAAGGCGGCAGTATCTTGATAGTGCGCCATAATGCACCATTCGCCATGATGTGACGTAATGCGCCATCATGTAACATCATGTACAGCCCGGCAGAGCTCGCCCCATAGGAGCAGAATTATGAGAATAGATAAAATGACCGTAAAACTGCAGGAAATCCTGCAGGAAGCTGATTCCGCAGCAAAGGACCACAACCACAGCCAGATAGGCACCGAACACCTGGCCTATGCCCTGGTAACCCAGAAGGACGGCGTTGCAGTACCGCTGCTTACCCGCATAGGGGTGAATGGAGCTGCAGTGGCAGCAGCCCTGGAAAAACGCCTGAAATCGCTGCCCAGAGCCTACGGGGTACAGACCCAGCCAGGCCTTTCCCCTGAATCCGCCGCAGCGCTCACCGCAGCCGAGAAAGAGGCTGCAGCCCTTAAAGATGAATATACCAGTACCGAGCACCTCATGCTGGCCCTGGTAAAAGGAAGCGGACCGACAGCCGATATTATGAAGCAGGCCGGCATCAATGCCCGCAGCATCCTTCAGGCCCTGCAGGGAATCAGGGGCAGCCAGCGAGTTACCGACCAGAACCCCGAAGGAAAGTACCAGGCCCTGGAAAAATACTGCCGCGACCTGACCGCCCTGGCAAAACAGGAAAAACTGGATCCGGTTATAGGACGCGACGAGGAAATCCGCAGGGTGATGCAGGTCCTCTCACGGAGAACAAAGAACAACCCGGTCCTCATAGGTGAGCCCGGAGTGGGAAAGACCGCCATAGCCGAAGGACTGGCCCGTAGAATCGTGTCCGGGGACGTCCCGGACCTTCTCAAGACAAAAAAACTGCTCACGCTGGATCTAGGGTCCCTCGTAGCCGGAGCAAAATTCCGGGGAGAGTTTGAGGAGCGGCTGAAAGCCGTAATCCAGGAGGTTACCGCATCGGATGGGGAAATAATCCTCTTTATCGATGAACTGCACACCCTTGTCGGAGCAGGGGCCGCGGAAGGCTCGACGGATGCATCGAACCTGCTCAAGCCGGCCCTTGCCCGGGGAGAGCTGCGGGCTATCGGCGCGACAACGCTGAATGAGTTCAGGAAGTATATCGAAAAAGATCCCGCCCTCGAACGCAGATTCCAGCCGGTACTCGTCAGTGAACCCTCCGTAGAATCGACTGTAGCCATTCTGCGCGGGCTCAAGGAGCGCTATGAAGTCCACCACGGGGTCAGAATAAAAGATGAAGCCATTATCGCCGCAGCAGCACTCTCCGACAGATACATCACAGCACGCTTCCTGCCGGACAAGGCAATCGACCTCGTAGACGAAGCGGCGAGCCGCATTAAGATGGAAATAGAGAGCCAGCCCCTTGAACTCGATCAGATAGACCGGAAAATACTACAGCTCAATATAGAAAAGCAGGCTCTCGGGGCAGAGGAGGACAAAGCCTCACGGGAGCGCCTGGGAAAAATAGAGGCAGAACTCGCCGAACTCAAGGCAAAACACTCCGTCATGCACCTGCAGTGGAAAAACGAAAAAGAGGTTATCGACAGCCTCCGGAAAATGAAGGCGGAAATGGAGCAGCTGAAGACAGAGGAGCTCCAGAGCGAACGAAGCGGAGACCTGGCTAAGGCTGCGGAAATAAAGCATGGCCGGATTCCCGATCTCTCTTCCGCAATCGAGAAGAAAAGTGAGGAACTGGCAGGAATCCAGACCGGCCAGCAGCTGCTGAGGGAAGAAGTCTCCGAAGAGGATATTGCCAGGGTAGTATCAAGCTGGACCGGAATCCCTGTCTCGAAAATGCTCACCTCTGAGCTGCAGAAATATCTCGAGCTGGAAAAAATTCTCAGCCGCAGAGTGGTCGGCCAAGAGGAGGCTATCCGGAAAGTATCGGATGCCGTCCGCCGCAATAAAACCGGAATCTCCGACGAAGGCAGGCCGCTGGGCTCCTTTATTTTTATCGGACCCACCGGGGTAGGGAAAACCGAGCTGGCAAAAACCCTGGCAGCCTTCCTGTTTGATGACGAACGGGCCCTGACCCGCATCGACATGAGCGAGTATATGGAAAAGCATACCGTTTCAAGGCTCATAGGTGCACCCCCGGGATATGTGGGCTACGATCAGGGCGGGCAGCTTACTGAAGCCGTCCGCAGGCGGCCCTATTCGGTCATTCTCTTTGATGAGATAGAAAAAGCCCATCCCGATGTATTCAACGTCCTGCTTCAGCTTCTCGACGACGGACGCCTGACCGACGGGCAGGGGCATGTGGTAGATTTCCGCAATACCATAATTATCATGACTAGCAATCTTGGAAGCGACCTGCTGGTCAATGCCGATGATTTTGAAGAAGTCCGCCCCCAGGTCTTCGGTTTGTTGAGGGCCACCTTCAAACCCGAGTTCCTGAACCGTATCGATGATATCATCCCCTTCAGCCGTCTGGACAGAAGCCAGGTTGCTGCCATCGTCAAGCTGCAGCTGGATCGCCTGCAGGACCGGCTCAAAGGCCGCAAGATCACGCTCACCTTTTCCGATGCCGCGCTCAGGGCGATAGCAGCGCAGGGATATGATCCCGCTTTCGGAGCCCGTCCGGTCAAGCGAGCCGTTCAGGAGCTGGTGCAGAATGCCCTTGCCAGGAAGATACTTGACGGATCAGTATCAGATGGGGATATCGTGGAAATTGATTATGCTGGAGGGGGAGAAGGTTCCGAGACGAGTCTTACGTTCACGGTTCGCTGATCAGGGACCGGTAGGCTTCCGGGGTATCGATATCGGTAATATAGGCCGGGTCTTCCGTATCAAACTGCATACATTGATGGTGCTGAAAGACGGTGCGCATAGAATCTTCGTCGCTGCAGCTGCTGATCGTTTTCAGCACCCGCCAGGAAAAAATTACGGGATGCCCGGGGATGCCCCGGCAGAGAGGCTGCAGAATTTCCACATGTTCAAGTGAGTAAAAGGCATCGAGCAGTCTGCTGATATGAGATGTGGTAACAAGCGGCATGTCGGCATGCAGAATAAAGAAATCCCTTTCCTCCGCGCCCTTGCCCGTGCCCGTGCCCGCAGCAGAAGCCGTTCCCGAACCCGCGCCCGCGCCCGCGCCCATGCCCGCAGCAGCAGCCCCGATCCGGATCGATGAGAACATGCCCCGTTCAAAATGGGGATTGTACTGAAAAGAGAGCCCCTCCCTGTCCCCGAGATGCTGTGCAAGCTCCCCGGCACGGTAGCCGGCAACCAGGATTATCCTGTCAGCCAGCGGAGCGGCGGCATCGATAACGTGTTCGATTATCGGTTTCCCGCGGTAGGGAAGGAGCGGTTTCCATTCATTCATTCTCGATGATAGCCCGGCAGCGGGTATTATGCAGGTAAGCATGTCTGGAGACTAGCACGTCCCCTCACTCTGGGCAAGATGCTGAAGTAACCCTCTCCCGTAGAAACTCGCGTGGGAAAAAAAAGTGCCGTTGAAAAAGTTATGGCGGCTCATTGCACGAGCTCCGCCGAATCAGTATAATTTGCCGATGGCAGCAACAATTATCAACTGTATAACCGTAATCATCGGCTCTCTCATCGGTCTGGTATTCCATGCCCGCATCAGCGAATCGATAAAAGAGGTCGTATTCATCAGTTCCGGCTTCGTCTCCCTGCTCGTGGGACTGAGCATGGCCTTGGGAACGCAGAGTTATCTCATTATCATGTTTTCCATAGTACTTGGCGGGACAGCAGGTTATCTGCTGAACATCGAGGGAGGCATCCTCAATCTTGGCTCCTTTTTCGAGCGCCTGGTAAACCGGGGCAAAAAGCAGGGCCAAAACGGATCGGGACACACTCCCTCAAAGGATTTTGCCCTCGGCTTTCTCAACGCATCAGTACTATTCTGCGTGGGGGCGATGACCATCGTCGGGGCTATCAAAGCCGGTGCGGAAGGTGATTACGAACTAATCCTCATAAAATCCGTCATGGACGGCTTTATGGCGGTCATGTTTACCGCCGCCTACGGCATAGGCGTCATCTTTTCCGCCGTTACCATTCTCGTCTATCAGGGAGGCTTCACCCTGGCCGGCGCCTGGCTGGCGCCGCAGATCGGAGAGGCCGGCCTGATAGAGCTGTCAGCTGTCGGCGGAGTGCTGGTCATGATGATCGGCATCAACCTGCTGCATCTCAGAGAGATAAAAACCTCCAATTTTCTCCCGGCACTCCTTATAGTGCCGGTGCTGACAGCCCTCTCCCCCTGGATATCGGAGCTTTTCTCAAACGTCCTTCGCTGAGCTGGGCCCCGCTTAACTTTTTACCCTTTACCCGGCGCCGCGGCATCCTCCAGACTCAAAGCCGGCTGGCGTCCGACTGAAGGCCTGCTCGGCTTGACCTGCCAGATCTCTTCGGCATATTGGGCAATCGTCCGGTCAGATGAAAACTTGGCAGATGAGCCGATATTCATGACAGCCATCCTGTTCCAGCTTTTACGATCCCGGTAGGTCTTGACCGCCAGCGCATGCGCATCACTGTAGGCTCTCAGATCGGCAAAATGCATATACCGGTCGCCTTCATCAAAAAGGGACCGTCGCAGGGGCTCAAATATCCCCGGCTCGCTGATATTGAAGTACCCGGCCAGAACCAGATCGATTGCGTGGCGAATTTCACTGTCCTTGAAGCACCAGTCGTACGGATCGTAGGAACCGCGCAGCTGCTCAATCTCCTCGGCGGTATTGCCGAAGATGAAAATGTTCTCCTTGCCAGCCTCTTCCATGATTTCAATGTTGGCTCCGTCGAGAGTACCCAGAGTCAAAGCGCCGTTGCACATGAATTTCATATTCCCTGTCCCGGAAGCCTCGGTTCCCGCCGTGGATATCTGCTCGGAAATATTGGTTGCCGGAATAATCTTCTCAGCCATGGAAACCCGGTAGTTCGGCAGAAAATGAACTTTGATCAGGTCGCGGACAGCTTTATCTGCGTTGATGGTCGAAGCAATATTGTTGATAAACTTGATAATCAGCTTTGCCAGCACATAGCCGGGAGCCGCTTTGCCGCCGAAAAGAAAGGTGACCGGCTGCATGTCTCCCGCTCTGCCTTCCCGTATCCGGTTGTACAGCATGATAATATTCAGGGCATTGAGCAGCTGGCGCTTATATTCGTGGATTCGCTTAACCTGAACGTCAAAAATCGAATCGGGATCGATACGCCAGCCGAAATGGCTCTTCAGATAATTTGAGGCCGAAACCTTGGCCTGCCTTTTTACCCCGTCAAATGCTTCCAGAAAGCTGTCATCATCAGCATATTGTTTCAGGGCAGTGATTTTGGTAAAGTCCGTAATCCATTCCGGGCCGATAGTGGTGCTTATCAGCTCGGCCAGGGGCGGATTGGCGCTGAGCAGCCAGCGGCGCTGAGTTATCCCGTTGGTTTTGTTGTTGAAACGTTCCGGAAAAATAGCGGCGAACTTTGGAAACAGGCGGCTCTTGAGCAGGTCGGTATGCAGGCGGGCAACCCCGTTGGTGGAGTGGGTCCCGATAATCGAAAGATTGGCCATGCGGATCTGGCGAGGGCTGCCCTCTTCAATAATGCTTACATCGCGGATATTTTCGGTATGGTCCGTAAAGTGGACCACTGCTTCCTGCAGGAAGCGGTGGTTGATTTCGTAGATAATCTGCAGATGACGGGGCAGATGGGTTTCCAGCATGGAGACCGGCCACTTTTCCAGGGCTTCCGGCATAAGCGTATGGTTGGTATAGCCCATGGTACGGACTACGATATCCCAGGCCGTATCCCACTCAAGGTTCTCCTTGTCCAGCAGAATCCGCATCAGTTCCGGAACTGCGAGGGAAGGATGGGTGTCATTCAGCTGAATTGCGGCATGATCGGGAAACTTCTCCCAGGCTGCACCGGACTTTTTGAAGCGCCTGATTATATCGTGAAGCGAGCAGGCAACAAAAAAGTACTGCTGCTTGAGACGGAGCTCCTTTCCAAGATAGAGCGTGTCGTTCGGATAGAGCACCTGACTGAGATTTTCGGCCAGGACTTTTTCCTTAACCGCCTCGACATAATCGCCCTCATTGAATTCGTGCAGATTGAAAGCTTCGGCAGCCCGGGCGCTCCAGAGGCGCAGCGTGTTAACCGTAGATCCCCCATAGCCGACAATGGGCGTATCGTAGGCAATGCCGATAACCTTCTCGGTCCCGATCCATTTGTAGTGGACCCGGCCGTTCTCCTGAATAGGTTCCACGCGGCCGCCGAAGTGGACCGGAATGCTCAGGTCGCTGCGTTCGATTTCCCAGGGATTCCCGAAACGGAGCCAGTCGTCAGGCTGCTCAATCTGGTAGCCGTTTACAATGCGCTGGGTGAAGATACCGTAGTTATACCGGATGCCGTAGCCGAAGGCTGGAATATCCATGGTGGCAAGAGAGTCCAGGAAGCAGGCAGCCAGCCTGCCCAGTCCTCCGTTGCCCAGGCCGGCATCAACCTCTCGTTCGGCAAGCTCTTCCAGGGTATAGCCCAGCCCTTCAAGCGCTTCACGAAACGGAGCTTCGAGCTTCATATTGATGATATTGTTGGTCATAGCCCGACCCATCAGGAATTCGAGCGACAGATAGTAGGCTCGCTTCACCTGGTTATCGTGGTGCGACTGCTGGGTCTCGATCCACTGATGAATCAGGCGGTCCCGGACCGTCAAAGCGAGGGCCGCATAGCGGTCCCGGTCGGATGCTGAAAACCGGTCACATCCGAGGGTATATTTTAAATGTTCTGCAAAATCCCAGGTTATCGAGTCACGGTCGTGGCCGTAACGGCTGGATGTATCGTTCATGAAAACTCCTTTGCTGTACAGGGGTTGGCGTGATGCAGGCCGGCACGGGCTGCCTGCTTTACGGGCGGAAACGGAACCTTTTCAGCAATTTTCAGCAAAAGGCCTTCCGCCGGACAATATATTTAGTCATAATTGCGTAATATTATCAAGGTGAGGGAAAATTGTCTTGACAAAAAATAGCAGCTTTGGTAGTTTTGCTTCTGCGTGGATCAGTACCCGACTGGGTACCGCTGAAAATGCTGCATGTATCTGCCCCTGTAGCTCAGTCGGTAGAGCACCACCATGGTAAGGTGGGGGTCAACGGTTCAAGTCCGTTCGGGGGCTCTTGTTTGTATCGTCATTGCCGTCAGCCGGCAGAGTGGATTGAAATGGAGTAACATTATGGCTAGTAAGAAAAAAGGTCCTGTAGAGAAAATTGCCCTTCAGTGCACCGAGTGCAAGAGAAAGAATTATACAACCACAAAAAACCGGCGCAATATTCAGGGTAAAATTGAGCTGAGCAAGTACTGCAAGTTCGACCGCAAGCATACGCTTCACCGGGAGACAAAAATTAAGTAACGATTTTTCAGCTGTCTACGGCTTCGGTCGAAAAACGGTTAAGAAATATAGGCCAGTAGCTCCAACGGCTAGAGCGCCGGTCTCCAAAACCGGATGTTGTAGGTTCGAATCCTACCTGGCCTGAAGAATGTGATGTATATGCATAAGGCAGAATTACCTGCAGGGTTCCTCCTTTCCGATTCGTCAAGAAGGCGATAAGGATATCGGGGACCCGTTTGTGTCGAGAGAGCCCGCTGCCGGCTTTGATCCAAAGGAGAGCGTTTGATGAAAAAGCTGATCAAATATTTGAAAGAAACCAGAATGGAGCTGAAGAAAGTAGTATGGCCGAGCCGTGATACGGTAATATCCTCCACGAAGGTCGTTCTGGTGTCAACGCTCATATTTGCTGTAGTTCTTGGACTGGTGGATTTTCTGCTGCTTCAGGGGCTCTATCTCATCTATTGATATAGGGGCTGAAATGGCAAAAGGCTGGTACGTTGTCCATACCTATTCAGGGTATGAGAACAAAATAGAAAAAACAATCCGTCGACTGATGGAGGATCAGAAATTTTCCGAGTCTGTAAGTGACGTCAAAGTACCTTCGGAAGAAGTATTGGAAGTCAAGGATGGAAAAAAGAAAACCTCCATGAAGAAGATTCTTCCCGGTTATATACTGCTGGAAATGGACCTTCCCGATCTTGGGTGGAAGCAGGTCTGCTCCCAGGTAAAGCAGATTCAGGGAGTTACCGGATTTGTCGGCAGCCTCGGCGGCACCAAACCGCAGCCGATATCTCCTGAGGAAGCCCGGAGCATTTTTCAGAAAACCGGTGAAATAAAAAGTGAGAAAATGTCGCGGCCCAAGCAGTCCTTCAGCAAGGGTGAGGCAGTGAAGATTGTTGATGGACCATTTGACACCTTTACCGGTACCATAGAGGAAGTATATCAGGACAAATCGAAACTGAAAGTTATGGTCGGTATTTTCGGCCGGTCAACCCCGGTCGAAGTCGATTTTATACAAGTGGAAAAAATATAGTCCGGTCCGGCAGCGGATCGGAAGTATCTATACATATCCCCCCGGAAATCTTTCCGGAGTGTTGGGAGCCTGATCGTATGACAGGCGTTAATACCAGCGCAGACAGCCAGATTGATGCTGTACTGCGTAAGGAGAACTGTTATGGCTAAGAAAAAGGTCACTGCAATGATCAAATTGCAAGTGCCCGCTCAGAAGGCTACCCCTGCGCCTCCAGTTGGACCGGCCCTTGGTCCCCACGGCGTAAGCTCACCCCAGTTTGTGCAGCAGTTTAATGACAGAACCAAGAATATCGAAGCCGGATTGACGGTGCCTGTCGTTATCACTGTCTACGCTGACAGGAGCTTCACTTTTATCGTAAAGACTCCGCCGGCAGCAGTGCTTATCAAGAAAACCTGCGGAATATCCAGCGGATCCGGTGAGCCCCACAAAGTGAAGGTTGCCAAGCTCACCAGAGCCCAGCTGCGGGAGATTGCAGAGATGAAAATGCCCGACTTGAATGCAAACAGTGTTGAAGCCGCAATGAACATTATAGCCGGCACTGCCAGAAGTATGGGCGTTGAAGTGGAGGCGGAGGTATAATATGAAGCACGGAAAAAAATACCGGGAAGCTGTCTCCAAATATGACAAACAGACTTTCCATGAACCGGTCAAGGCCGCTGAAATTGTCAAGGATCTGGCCTTCGCAAAGTTTGACGAGACTGTCGAGGTTTCCATAAAGCTGAATCTGAAGAAGAGTCAGTCTGTGAGAGATACCGTTGTCCTGCCTAACCAGTTTTCAGCCCAGAAGAAAGTTCTGGTATTTGCCCGCGGCGAAAAAGCCGACGAAGCCCGGGAAGCGGGGGCAGCCTACGTTGGTGATGTTGACCTCGTGGAAAAAATCCGCGGCGGCTGGCTCGACTTCGATGTTGCCGTTGCCACCCCCGATATGATGAAGGATGTTGGACGGCTTGGTCCCATACTTGGAAGAAGAGGACTTATGCCAAACCCGAAAACCCAGACGGTAACCTTTGACATCAAGGCTGCCCTGGCAGAACTGCAGAAGGGGCGGGTTGAGTTCCGTTCGGACAAGACCGGCGTCGTGCACCTGGCCATCGGAAAGGTCTCCATGGAGCCTGAGAAGATCGTTGAGAATATGCGGCTGGTATTCAGTGAGGTTGTGCGGAAAAGGCCCAGTGATGCCAAGGGTGAGTTTGTGAAAAGTGTCGCGATTTCTTCAACAATGGGACCTGGTGTTCGTGTTGATCTTCGCGAGAATATGTAGGAAGGCGGAGGTTACATGATGGCTGAATATGAGACAAAACTGCAGCAGAGTAAACTTGATGCGGTACAGGCCCTTGTTAACGAGTTCAAGGAAGTAAATGATTTTATTTTTGCTGACTATCGTGGTTTGACAGTCGAGCAGATAACCGACCTGAGAAACAAGCTGCGAGAGCAGGAAGCCGTATTCAAGGTCGTAAAGAACCGGTTTGCAAAAATTGCCCTCGGGCAGCTGGACAAACAGGAGACAGGTGATCTGCTTATTGGCCCGACCGCCATTGCCCTTCCCAAGGGTGAATCCGGCGATGTCGCCAAGACCCTGATCGAATATGCAAAAAATTCGAAGCTTGAGCTTAAGGGCGGAATAATTGACGGGAATCTTTTTTCTCCCGATCAGGTGATTGCGTACAGCAAGCTGCCCGGGCGTGATCAGCTTCTGGCACAGCTGATGGGAACCATGAAAGCTCCCATTCAGAATATGGTATTCCTGCTTAATGGAATTCCTACAAAACTGGTAAGAACTCTGCAGGCACTTGCAGATTCAAAAGAATAAACGGCATTAGTCTTCGTTTGTAGCAATGCTACTGTCGTAAAAAAATACATAAGGAGAAGATAATATGGCTACCAAAGATGAAATTCTCGAAGCAATAGGCAGTATGACGGTACTGGAACTTTCCGAACTGATTTCCGCAATGGAAGAGAAGTTTGGTGTAACTGCAGCGGCTCCCGTAGCAGCAGCAGCGGCTCCCGCAGCGGCAGCAGCTGTGGAAGAGGTTGAAGAGCAGACTGAGTTTGACGTAATTCTCAAGGGCATTGGCGAAGGCAAGAAAATTCCGGTAATCAAGGAAGTTCGTGCGATAACCGGTCTTGGCCTGAAAGAAGCGAAAGATATCGTTGAAGCTGGTGACAAGGCTATCAAGGAAGGCGTTTCCAAGGAAGAAGCTAACACTCTCAAAGAAAAACTGGAAGCTGCCGGCGCAACAGTTGAGCTTAAATAGTCTATTCATCAGAAACTTCGAAAACGACTCCGAATGGAGTTCGGAACGTGATTAAGTTCTGAACCCTTTCAGCCACCGGAAACCAGATTTTCCGGTGGCCTATTGTGTCTAATGCAAGGTATCAAGCCGGGAAGCCGGGTTGAATCGAAAAGGCGGGGTAACGCGGATGCATTCCCCGATCTACCGTATACCAGGGGGTTGAAATGCTTGCCAGCGGCAATGCCATTGAAAGAAAGTATGTTGGAGAGCAGTTTGAGGAGGTGATGGAACTTCCCAATCTGGTCGATATCCAGCTGTCCTCATACGAGAAGTTCCTCCAGAGAGAAACCCTGAGCAGGGGCGAACGTCCAGCTCTGCAGGGATTGGAAGAAGTGTTCCAGTCAATATTCCCCATCGAGAGTCCCGGCGGCGACCTGGTACTGGAATATGTCGGGTATACACTGGATGAGGAGAACATCAAGTTCAACGAGAACGAGTGCAAGCAGAAAGGCTTGACATACTCTGTTCCTATAAAGGCGAAAATTAACCTGATCTTTCTCGATACCGGAGAAATCAGGCAGAAACATATTTATATTGGTGATATCCCGCTGATGACTGAACGGGGAACCTTTATTGTAAATGGGGCAGAGCGGGTCGTAGTCAGTCAGATCCACCGATCCCCCGGAGTTATCTTTTCCAATGAGAAGGGAATCTATTCTTCGCGGATCATACCCTATCGCGGTTCATGGCTGGAGTTTGAGATTGATCAGAAAAAAGACCTGATCTACACCAAGATAGACCGCAAGAAGCGTATTCTTGCTACATTGTTTCTCAGGGCTTTGGGGTACGAATCAAGAGAAAAAATCCTGGAAGTCTACTACAAGTCACGTAAAGTCACCCTCTCTGATGACCAGCTGATAAAAGACAGCCTGGTTGACACCGTCCTTTTCAAGGATATTTTCGTTGATGACGAAAGCCAGACAGACGGTGAAACCGTCCGGAAGAAACTGTACAAAGCCGGTGACAAGCTGCATCCGCACGAGATTGACGAGCTGATACATTCAGGAATTGCAGAGGTGGAAGTTATCGATTTCGGTAATTCCGAATCTCTCCATTCCCAGATGATCCTCCGCTGTTTTGAGGTGGAAGAGGCGAAGTATACCCGGGTTGAAGAGGGTCACGATGAGCCGACGCGTGAAGACGCGCTCGTTGCCATCTATACTGTTCTTATGCCGGGAGAACCCATAACCCTCGAAAGTGCCGAGAAAGATCTGAACACGATGTTCTTTACCTACCGGCGCTATGACCTCGGCCGCGTAGGGCGCTACAAACTCAACAAGAAATTTGATTACGAGACGATGATTGAGGAACCCGTCCTGACCCGGCTCGACATCGTGAATACCATTCGTCATCTGGTTCAGGTCTATATCGGGGAAGCAAATATAGATGATATCGACCATCTTGGAAACCGGCGGATCCGGTCGGTTGGGGAGCTTCTGCAGAACCAGCTCAAGACAGCCTTCACCCGTATGGAGCGAATCTCCAAAGAGCGGATGAACCTTGAGGCGGAAACGGTGAAACCTCAGGATCTCATCTCTATAAAGCCGATAGTTGCAGCCATTAAGGAGTTTTTCGGATCCAGTCAGCTGAGTCAGTTTATGGATCAGGTAAACCCGCTGGCGGAACTGACCCATAAAAGACGTCTCAACGCTCTGGGGCCGGGAGGCCTGTCACGGGACCGCGCCGGATTTGAGGTGCGGGATGTGCATTATACTCACTATGGGCGAATGTGTCCGATAGAGACCCCTGAAGGACCCAACATCGGTCTTATTGTATCACTGGCAAACTATACCCGGGTCAATGACTACGGATTCCTTGAAACGCCCTATCGAAAAGTGAAAGATGGCAGAGCGCTGAAAGAGGTGGAATATCTCTCGGCCATAGACGAGGAAAAGTATTTTATAGCGCAGGCTAACGCCAGTATCGATACAAGCGGCAAGTTTCTGGACGATATGGTCTCAGTCAGAAAGTCCGGTGACTACATTACTAAAGAACCAAAAGATATCCAGTATATGGATATATCACCCAAACAGGTAATTTCGGTTGCAACTTCCCTTATTCCGTTCCTCGAGCATGATGATGCCAACAGAGCGCTGATGGGATCCAACATGCAGCGGCAGGCTGTTCCCCTGCTGTTCCCCGAACCCCCGAGGGTCGGTACCGGAATGGAGGCAAAGACCGCCTACGATTCCGGCGTCCTGATAAAAGCCCGGCGCGCAGGAACTGTTACATCGGTAACCTCCTACGAGATTGTCGTGGAACCGGACAATCCGGAAATTATCGGCGATGTTGACCGGTTTATTGTGCAGAAATTCCAGAGAACCAATCAGGATACCTGCTTCAACCAGAAGCCGATAGTCAACCTGGGCCAGAAAGTGGTCAAAGGACAGGTTCTTGCCGACGGTCCCGCCACGAAAAGCGGGGAACTGGCGCTGGGAAGGAACGTTCTCGTCGGATTTGTACCCTGGAACGGCTACAACTACGAGGATGCTATCCTTATTTCGGAAAAGGTAGTCAAAGAGGACATCTTTACCTCGATCCATATTAAAGAGTTTACCATTGATGTGCGGGAAACCAAGCTGGGTCCGGAAAAGCTTACCCGCGATATCCCCAATACCAGTGAGAAGTCGCTGGAGCAGCTCGATGAGGATGGAATTATCAGGATCGGGGCTAAGGTGAAGCCCGGCTATATCCTGGTCGGAAAAGTGACCCCCAAGTCCGAATCCGACACTACCCCGGAATTCAAGCTCCTTAATTCGATTTTCGGTGAGAAGGCTAAAGAAGTACGGGATACCTCCCTTAAAGTACCCCACGGGACCGAAGGAACCGTTATTGACATCCAGCGCCTCAAGCGCTCTGAAGGTGACGATCTTCCCCCAGGGGTCGATGAAATCGTGAAAGTGCTGGTTGCCAAGAAGCGTAAGCTGAAGGAAGGGGATAAGATGGCCGGCCGCCATGGAAACAAAGGAGTTGTGGCCAGAGTGCTGCCGGAAGAGGATATGCCGTATATGGAAGACGGCACGCCCCTCGATATCTGCCTGAATCCCCTCGGAGTTCCCTCGCGAATGAATATTGGGCAGCTGCTTGAGACCCAGTTGGGGTGGGCGGCTGTACAGCTGAACGAATGGTACTCAACCCCGGTATTCCAGTCGGCAACCATGGAGCAGATAGAGGAGAAAATGAAGGAAGCCGGAATTCCGGTCAATTCAAAAGCCTGGCTGCGAGACGGCCGCACGGGAGAGTTTTTTGTAAATCAGGTGTTTACCGGATATGTTTACATACTCAAGCTGGCGCACCTTGTTGATGATAAAATGCATGCCCGTTCAACCGGACCTTATTCACTGGTAACCCAGCAGCCCCTTGGCGGAAAAGCGCAGTTCGGCGGACAGAGGCTCGGGGAAATGGAAGTATGGGCCCTTGAAGCCTACGGTGCGGCTAACACCCTCCAGGAGCTTCTTACCATTAAATCGGATGATATGAACGGCAGGGTGAAGATATATGAAAGCATCGTAAAAGATGAACCGGCATCAAATGCCGGGATGCCCGAATCTTTCAATGTCCTGGTGCAGGAACTGCGGGGCCTTGCTCTCGATATGTCCATATATGATTCCAAAGGAAAGCAGGTGCCGCTGACTGAGCGTGACGAAGAGCTCATCAACAAAAAGGGAACTCAGTTCTGATATAAAACCGCCTCTACGAGGCCCAGGTTCTAGGAGACCGTCGAATGAGAGAAATTCAGGATTTCGATAGCATTATGATAAAACTGGCATCACCGGATCAGATCAGATCATGGTCCTATGGTGAAGTCAAGAAACCGGAGACCATTAATTACCGGACCCTGCGTCCAGAAAAGGACGGACTTTTCTGTGAAAAGATTTTTGGTACCACCAAAGAATGGGAATGCTATTGCGGAAAGTTCAAGTCTATCAGGTATAAAGGGGTAATCTGCGATCGGTGCGGTGTTGAAGTGACCCACTTCAAGGTACGGCGTGAGAGAATGGGGCATATTGAGCTTGCCTCGCCGGTTTCCCATATCTGGTATTATCGTTCAGTGCCCTCACGAATGGGCCTGCTTCTCGATCTCACTATCGCAGCCCTCAGGTCGATCCTCTACTACGAGAAATATGTCGTAACCAATCCTGGCGATACCGATCTGAAGGAACGTCAGATGCTGTCAGAGGAAGAATACTTCGAAGCTCGCGAACGCTACGGTGAAAACTTTTCCGCAGGCATCGGGGCTGAGGCTGTCAGCACGCTGCTGGAGAATCTGGACCTGGACGCGCTTTCCGCAGAACTGCGGATTAAAATGCTTGATAAAGGCGTAAAGTCGGACAAGCGTCTTCTGAAGCGGATTGAGGTGGTGGAGAATTTCCGGGATTCCGGCAATCGTCCTGAGTGGATGATTCTCAGTGTTATTCCCGTTATTCCACCTGAGCTTCGGCCGATGGTCCAGCTCGACGGCGGTCGTTTTGCAACCTCCGACCTGAATGACCTCTACCGCAGAGTGATAAACAGAAATAACCGCCTTAAACGGCTTATGTCGCTGAATGCTCCTGATATAATTATCAGGAATGAGAAGCGCATGCTTCAGGAAGCTGTTGATGCCCTTTTCGACAACTCGAAGAAAAAACGGGTTGTAAAGGGAGCCTCGAACAGACCGCTGAAATCCCTCTCCGATATGCTGAAGGGGAAGCAGGGCCGGTTCCGGCAGAACCTGCTGGGAAAGCGGGTTGACTACTCGGGCCGTTCGGTTATCGTAGTCGGTCCCGAACTCAGGCTGCATCAGTGCGGCCTCCCGGCAAAAATGGCCCTGGAACTCTACAAACCCTTTATTATGAAAAGGCTTGTACAGAAAGGTGTAGTATACAACATCAAGAAGGCGAAAAGCCTTGTAGAACAGGAAACGCAGGAAGTATGGTCAATTCTGGACGAAGTGGTCAAAGAGCATCCGGTTCTGCTTAACCGTGCGCCGACGCTGCATCGACTGGGAATTCAGGCTTTTGAGCCCGTTCTGGTAGAAGGCAAGGCGATAAAACTGCATCCTCTCGTATGTCATGCCTACAATGCCGACTTTGACGGCGACCAGATGGCAGTTCACGTACCGCTTACCCAGGCAGCTCAGATTGAGTGCTGGACACTCATGCTCTCAACAAACAATCTCCTGAACCCTGCCAATGGTAAACCGATAGTATTTCCCTCCCAGGACATGGTCCTCGGTATTTACTACCTGACAAAGATGAAGGACGGCAGTCCGGGCGAAGGAAAGTTCTTTGATACAATCGATGAGCTGCTGATGGCTATCGATGTAGGCTCCATTGCCTACGGAACAAGAATCCGCTATCGGTTACCTGGCGGTGAAGTGATAGAAACCACCCCTGGACGGGTAATCTTTAACGAGGAAATGCCCGATGAGATACCTTTCCAGAATATTTGTTTCGGTGATAAAGAACTGCGTGACCTTGTAGGTAAAACCATTTCTCAGCACAATGCCTCGACTGCAGTGAGGATGCTGGACTCTATCAAGGATATGGGATTCCGCTTTGCGACAATTTTCGGTGCCACTATCGGTATATCCGACATCATTGTTCCGGAAGCAAAGAAAGAGATGATCGATGATGCCAACACCCAGGTGAAAACTATTCAGGATCAGTATCGACAGGGACATATTACCCAGGAAGAGCGGTACAACCGGGTTATTGAGGTGTGGAGTAAGACCAACGAGGATCTTACTACGGTTTTGATGGATAAGCTGAAGTTAGACCAGGACGGTTTTAACCCCGTTTACCTCATGGCCGATTCAGGAGCCAGAGGAAGCCGGACACAGATCAGGCAGCTTGCGGGTATGCGAGGCCTTATGGCCAAACCTTCAGGTGATATTATTGAACTTCCCATCAGGTCCAACTTCAAAGAAGGTCTTTCGATTATTGAGTTCTTTATCTCAACTAACGGGGCCAGAAAGGGACTTGCAGATACAGCACTTAAAACGGCAGACGCCGGTTACCTGACCAGACGCCTTGTTGATATTGCTCAGGACGTTGTTATCAATGTAGACGACTGCGGAACCATCAACGGTATAGAAATCCGGGCCATCAAGGACGGGGAAGAGATAGTTGAGTCCCTGAAAGACAGAATAGAAGGCCGGTTTACGCTCGAGCGGGTAAAACACCCGATTACCGGAGAAAAGCTGATTGATGTAAACGAGGAAATCTCGGATGAGATCGCTGAGCAGATTGAATCGGCAGGAATTGAGTCGGTAAGAATTAGAACGGTGCTCACCTGTGAGGCGAAACACGGAGTATGCCAGAAATGCTACGGCCGTAATTTGACAGCGAATAAGACAGTGGAGATCGGTGAGGCAGTCGGTATTATCGCGGCTCAGTCTATCGGGCAGCCGGGAACTCAGCTGACAATGCGTACCTTCCATATCGGAGGTGCCGCGACGAAAGCCAGTGAAGAGAATAAGATTGCTCTCGGGTATCCTGTCCTGGTCAACTCGATAACCGGCAGTACCGTTAAAGTTAATGAAGAGTCAGTCCTGTTTACGCGGAAAGGGTTTATTATAGTATCCCGGGTGCTTCGCAGAATTGACCGGAAGGAAATTGCGGAGATCCTGGTCGAAGATAATGAGAAAGTGGTTTCAGGAACCGTTCTGGCGCGTCGGGCTGATGGTTCCGAGGTAGTCTCCCAGGAAATTGCCTATGTAAAAGTTTATAAGAAACTGCTTATTCTTATATCTCAGGAACAGAAAATTGAGGTCAGAAACGGTTCTGAACTGTTTGTCCATGAGGAACAGATCGTTGAGGCGGGTGAGACCATAGCAGCTTTCGATCCCTTTTCCGAACCGATTATAGCAGAACAGGATGGTATCGTCCGGTTTGTTGATATTATGCTCGGTACCACCCTGAAGGAAGAAATCAACGAAGAAACGGGTAATGTCGAGAAAAAGATAACCGAATTTACCCTGGAAACGCTGCAGCCGAGAATAGAGATCCAGGACAGCGACGGCAATGAGCTGGCTACCTACTTTCTTCCCGGGTCTTCCTATCTGAACGTGGAGGACGGGGCGATTGTCAGGAAAGGCCGGATTCTTGCCAAACTGCTCAAGGAAAGCGTGAAGACAAGAGATATTACCGGGGGACTTCCGCGAGTTGGAGAACTCTTTGAGGCCAGAAGACCGAAGAATAAGGCTGTGTTATCTCAGGTAACCGGTGTGGTGCGGTTCAAGGCCATCATCAAGGGACGCCGACAGATTGTTGTAGAAGACAAGTTCGGCGGAGAATATAAGCATCTGGTGCCGATGGGAAAGCATATGCTTGTAAGGGATGGAGATATTATCGAAGCTGGAGAGCGTCTGTGTGACGGTCCCATAGATCCCCACGATATTCTGGAGATACTGGGTGAAAACGAACTGCAGTCGTTCCTGGTGGACGAAGTCCAGGAAGTCTACAGACTTCAGGGTGTTGATATCAATGATAAGCATATCGGGGTAATCGTTCGTCAGATGATGAGGAAGGTAGAGATAATAACCGTGGGAGATACCGGTTTCATCTACGGACAGCAGGTGGACAAGTATAAGTTCTACCAGGAAAACGAACGGGTAATGCTGGCTGGAGGCCA
This sequence comes from Spirochaetia bacterium, assembly GCA_021736525.1. Taxonomy (GTDB): domain Bacteria; phylum Spirochaetota; class Spirochaetia; order JABMQR01; family JABMQR01; genus M55B182. The sequence continues at coordinate 25,188 of JAIPFR010000005.1, read as the reverse complement.
GCCGTCAGTTGCGCAGCCGCTGCTGCTGGGTATTACACGGGCCTCGCTGAGTATTGACTCGTTTATTTCGGCAGCATCTTTCCAGGAAACCACGAAAGTCTTGACAAACGCGGCGATAGCTGGTACTAGAGATGATCTGCGGGGATTGAAAGAGAATGTTATTATCGGTCATCTCATTCCTGCTGGAACCGGAATTAAGAAATACCGGAATATTCAGATAAAGGAAGAGGGCGGTACGGATCTGGATGAATCTGTTCATTCGGCAATGCAGGAGCGAAAGCGGGAATTTGCCGCCGTCGGCGGACCGGGTTTTGATATTGCCGATTTGGACTATGATGATTCCGATGATGATATGAACGACTTACTTGATGGTGAAATCGACGACGAGCCGCTGTACTGAGAGGTGCCGCCTCGCAGGAGAGGATTTCCATGCTGACGTCAAGTGTTCAGGATATACGAAAAAAAGAAAGGGAGTGTATCGGATAGATGCCAACAATTAATCAGTTAATCAGGAAAGGGCGGAAAGCCCAGATAAAGAAGACCACTTCGCCTGCTTTGGAAAGATGTCCTCAGAAGCGGGGCGTATGCACGCGTGTTATGACGGTAACCCCGAAAAAGCCGAACTCTGCATTGAGAAAAGTAGCCAGAGTACGGCTTTCCAACGGCATTGAAGTAACCGCTTATATCCCGGGAATCGGGCACAACCTTCAGGAGCACTCAGTTGTTCTTCTGCGGGGAGGAAGAGTAAAAGACCTTCCCGGTGTACGGTATCACATTATCCGGGGTACCAAGGATACGCTTGGTGTTGATGACAGAAAGAAGGGCCGGTCTAAATACGGTACTAAAAAACCAAAAGCTTAGGGTGGGGGTAAAGAGAAATGGCTAGAAGAAAACTTGCTCCGGTACGGGATGTTCTTCCTGACCCGCAGTTTAACAGTAAGATAGTGGAAAAATTCATTCGCCGGATGATGGTTGACGGCAAGAAATCCACCAGTACCAAAATAATCTATGATGCAATGGCAGTTCTCGGTGAGAAAACCAGCGAAAAACCGCTGGATGTTTTTCTTAAAGCGCTTGAGAATGTCAAGCCCATGGTGGAAGTCAAGTCACGGCGTGTCGGCGGATCAACCTATCAGGTACCGGTCGAAGTGCGTGAAAGTCGTCGCGAGGCGCTTTCCATGCGCTGGATAATTACGGCTGCACGAAACAGGAATGGAAAGTCCATGAGCGAAAAGCTTTCAGCGGAACTGCTGGACGCATTTAATGCTACCGGGACGGCCTTCAAGAAGAAAGAAGATACCCATAGAATGGCAGAGGCTAACAAGGCTTTTTCACATTATCGGTGGTAGTATTTTCGGCAGCAGAATCAGGAAGTTCCGTATAGCCGCAGCTGCTTTTGCGGAACTTCTATAATTGCAGACTTTATAACGATCTGCTATTGACTAAAAGCCTGATAAGGCATATAGTCTGCAAAGTGTGTTCAGGGTCGGTATTTCCGAAGCCTGAAGGGCACTTGGTTTTGGTCAGAGCCAAACCCATCATCCTGCTTTTACAGCATTACATTGGATGGTCAGGTGGTTCCAGACGACAGACAATACATCTGTGCTATGTTATTCAGGAGATCGTTTCTTACTGTCTAACCTCTGGATCCTACCTTAACGCTTCCTTTTTTTGCTCTGAAAAAACGCGGTATGCTGGATCTCGGTTCGTGACATAAGAAATTGAAATATAAAACTATATTTTCTGTGATTTAGTCACAAGGAGGAACGGATGGCTAAAGCAAAATTTGCGAGAACAAAACCGCATATTAACGTCGGTACTATCGGACACGTTGACCATGGTAAAACAACGCTGACAGCAGCTATTACCATGCATTGCGCACGGAAAACTGGTGCGAAAGTAATGAACTACGACGATATTGATAACGCTCCAGAAGAGAAGGCAAGAGGAATCACGATCAATACCCGTCACGTTGAGTATGAAACAGAGAAAAGGCACTATGCCCACGTTGACTGCCCCGGGCATGCCGACTATATCAAGAATATGATTACCGGTGCTGCCCAGATGGACGGAGCTGTAATCGTTGTTGCCGCTACCGACGGTGCTATGGCTCAGACCAAGGAGCACATCCTCCTTGCCCGTCAGGTTGGTGTTCCGGCACTTATCGTCTATATCAACAAAGTTGACCAGGTAGACGATCCCGACCTTATCGAGCTGGTTGAGGAAGAAATGCGCGATCTTCTCTCCGAATACGAATTCCCCGGCGATGAAATCCCCGTAATCAAGGGCTCAGCTTTTGAGGCGATGGAAAATCCGGATGATGCAGAGAAAACTAAGTCTGTCCAGGAGCTTCTTGACGCTATGGATGACTACTTCCCGATTCCCGAAAGAGCTGTAGACAAGCCTTTCCTTATGCCGATTGAGGACATTTTTTCAATCCAGGGACGTGGAACAGTTGTTACCGGCAGAATCGAGCGCGGTATCGTGAAGGTCGGCGAGGAAATTGAGATCGTCGGTATCCGCACAACCCGCAAGACGACATGTACCGGTGTTGAAATGTTCAACAAGCTTCTTGATGAAGGACAGGCTGGTGACAATATCGGCGCGCTGCTTCGCGGTGTTGACAAGAAAGAAGTTATCCGCGGACAGGTTCTTGCTAAACCGGGCACCATTACACCGCACAAAAAATTCAAGGGAACAGTATACGTTCTGAGTAAAGACGAGGGTGGCCGCCACTCACCGTTCTTTTCAGGATATCGGCCGCAGTTTTATTTCAGGACGACTGATATCACAGGTACAGTTGTTCTTCCTGAAGACAAGCAGATGGTTATGCCCGGTGACAACACCGAAATAATTGTCGAGCTGATCAACCCGATCGCCATGGAAAAGGGACTCAGGTTCGCTATTCGTGAAGGCGGTCGGACTGTAGCCAGTGGCCAGGTTGTAGAAATAATAGAATAACGATAGATATACAGAGCTTGCCTGTCTTTACGACAGGCAAGTTGTGTGTTTGGAGGAATAATGGCCAAGGATAGAATTCGTGTACGGCTGAGAGGATTTGATATCGAGCTTGTTGAGCAGAGTTCCAAGTCGATTGTGCAGACCGTGGTTGGAGCTGGTGCAAAAGTTTCCGGACCGGTACCTCTCCCGACTCGTATCAACAAATTTACAGTACTGCGATCACCGCATGTTAACAAAAAGGCTCGTGAACAGTTCGAGATGCGGACACACAAGAGGTTGATCGATATTCTCGATCCTACATCAAAGGTAATGGATGCCCTAATGAAGCTTGAGCTCCCTGCTGGTGTTGATGTAGAGATTAAGCAGTAGAATTTAACAATTGAGGTAAGAGATGTTAGGGCTTATCGGCAAAAAAGTCGGAATGACGCAAGTGTTTGATGAAAGGGGTATCCTTACTCCCGTTACGGTTATACAAATAGAAAGCAACATAGTTGTTGCAGAAAGAACCGTTGAAAAAAATGGCTACAGCGCTTGTGTTCTCGGTGCTGTTGACGCAAAGAAAAACCGTGTGACAAAGCCTTATGCTGGACAGTTCGGAGAAGTCTGCGAACCCAAGAAGCACCTGATTGAAATGAAGGAATTTGACAAGGAAGTTTCAATTGGTGATGTGCTGGGTGTTGACGTCTTCAAAGATATAGCATTCGTTGATGTTGAAGGAACCTCGAAAGGCAAGGGATTTCAGGGAGCTATGAAGCGCCATGGATTCTCGGGAGGAAGGTCGACTCACGGTTCGAAGTTCCATAGAGGTTTGGGCGGTACCAGTATGGCAGCCACTCCGTCAAGAGTTTTCAAGGGTACGAAGATGCCCGGACGGATGGGGGATGCCAGGACCACTGTACAGAATCTGCGTGTTGTTAAAGTGGACGAAGACAAGAAAGTGCTTATGGTAAAAGGGGCTGTTCCTGGTCCGCGGCAAAGTGTAGTCATTGTCAAGAAAGCAAAGAAGAAGTAGAGGCTAGAGATGAAAGCAAAAGTCTTTTCTATACAGGGTGAAAAGATAAAAGATATCACACTCAATGACGAAGTCTTTAACAGGGAAGTCAGCGACGGCGCAGTTTACTATGCCGTAAATAATGAGCTGGCCAACCGCCGGGTAGGTACTGCATGTACCAAGACCAGAGGTGAAGTCAATTACAGTAACAGTAAACCCTGGAGACAGAAAGGAACCGGGCATGCTCGTGCCGGTGACAAAAAATCTCCTGTCTGGGTTGGCGGAGGAACGATTTTCGGGCCGAAGCCAAGAGATTACAGCTACCATGTTCCGAAAAAGATGAAAAGGCTTGCGATGAAGTCGCTGCTTTCCATGAAGGTTCGGGACGAGGAAATGAAGATTGTCGAGGATTTTACCGTGGACAGCGGCAAGACCAGGGATCTGGTCAAGGTGCTGTCAAATCTCGTAAGTGCCGAGCAGCGGACTGTTATCATCCTCAAGGATGATGATGCCATGATCAGACGGGCGGGGAGAAATATACCTTGGTTAAGATTTCTCTCCTACAACAGGCTTTCTGCAAAAGAACTGTTGTATGGAAAGCAGGTTCTGGTCATGGAGACGGCAGCCGGCAATCTGAACGATTTCTACGGTAAGCAATAAGGGGTCGGATGTGAGAGCAGATCAGATAATAATTGGACCGGTTTTGACGGAAAAGTCAAACATTATGCGGGAAAGCAAAGAGAAAAAATATACATTCAGGATCGATCCTAGAGCAAACAAGATTCAGGTGATGCGTGCGGTCGAGGAACTGTTTTCTGTAAAGGCGCTGAAATGCAATATAGTTTCAGTTAAAGGAAAGCCGAAACAGACCAGGACTAAGGCAGGTGTTCGTTCGGGGTCTACAACACCCTGGAAGAAAGCAATTGTAACGCTGACGGCTGGCGACTCAATATCGATGATTGAAGGCGTTTAGGAGGGGTACTAATGGGAATCAAGAAATATGAGCCAAGGACCCCGAGTCTACGGTACAAAACGACCCTTACGTTTGAAGAGCTGACAACAAGCGAAAGCGAGAAAAGCCTTACGAAAGGTCTGAGCAAGCATGCCGGGCGCGGAGCCGGGGGGCGAATCAGTGTACGAAGACGCGGCGGCGGACATAAAAGAAAATACCGGGAAATAGATTTCAAGCGTGATAAGCGGGATATACCCGGAACCGTGAAAACCATTGAGTACGATCCTAACAGGACAGCAAATATTGCTCTTGTGTACTATGCTGATGGTGAAAAGCGGTATATTCTTGCCCCGAAGACCCTTGCTGTCGGAACGAAGATTATCAGCGGAGAACAGGCGCCCCTTCAGATTGGAAACGCGCTGCCGCTTAATAATATTCCGCTTGGTATGACGGTGCACAACGTTGAGCTTCAGCTTGGCAAAGGCGGGCAGCTGGTACGGTCTGCCGGACTTGGCGCAACGATAGTTGCGAAAGAAGGTGATTATGTAACCCTGCGTCTGCCTTCCGGGGAAATGCGAATGGTTTTCAGCAAGTGCTATGCTACGCTGGGAAGCCTCGGCAATGAAGACCATATGAACGTTTCTCTGGGAAAAGCCGGAAGAGCCAGGTGGCTGGGCAGAAGGCCGAAAGTCAGAGGCGTTGTAATGAACCCTGTTGATCACCCCCATGGAGGCGGTGAAGGTAAGACATCAGGCGGAAGACATCCTGTTTCTCCCTGGGGACAGCCGACCAAAGGATACAAGACTCGGAAGAAGAGCAAAACTTCCAGTAAGTTTATTGTTAAGAAGAGATAGCTTGCAGATATCTGGACACTGCCGCCGGTTTTGCCGGCTGAGGGCAGGATGGATTAGCTATTCATTGAATTTTGTAGGAGCGTAAAGTGGCTAGGTCAATTAAAAAAGGTCCTTTTATTGAGAAAAAGCTTTATAAGAGGATTTTAGAAGCTAATAAAGCGGGACAGAAACCCATGATTAAAACATATTCCCGCTGCTCAACAATCATTCCGGAAATGGTTGGATTCACCCTCTCCGTCTATAACGGCAAGACATGGGTTCCTGTGTATGTTACTGAAAATCTTGTCGGGCACAAGCTCGGAGAATTCTCTCCGACAAGATTTTATCGGGGTCATGCAAGATCTGATAAGAAACTAAAAAGGTAGTAGGTATTGTAATGGGTGTAGGTGTAGATTCAGAAGCAAAGAAAGGGTACAAAGCCGTAGCCAAATACTTAATGGTTTCTCCCTCAAAAGTACGACCGGTTGCCGACATTGTCCGAAGAAAGACATATGCAGAAGCAGTTGCCATACTTGAAGCCATGCCGCAGAAAGGCGCAGGCATGTTGAACAAGGTTATTAAATCTGCTGCTGCCAATGCACTTGTGCAGAATAAGAAGCTTGATGAAGAGATGCTCTATCTCAAGGAGATACGCGTTGATGACGGGCCACGTCATAAAAGGGTCTGGCCGCGGTCTCACGGAAGAAGGGACATCCTTCTTAAAAGAATGAGTCATATTTCGGTAGTCGTCGATGAAATAGCGAGCATGGGGGAATAAATGGGTCAGAAAGTTAATCCTATAGGACTTCGACTTGGAGTCAATAAAACATGGAAATCAAAATGGTATGTAGATCCAAAGGATTACGCAGATACTCTGCATGAAGACCTACGTTTAAGAAAGGAGCTGGAAAGCTGCCCTGAGACAAAGGGTGCGGATATTTCTGATATTGAAATAGTACGCAAGCCTCAGCGTATAACCATAGTTATCAAAACATCGCGGCCGGGAATAATTATCGGAGCTAAAGGGGCTAATGTCGAAAAACTCGGCAGCCGCCTTCAGAAGCTTGCTGACAAGAAAATCCAGATCAAGATCAAGGAAATTAAACGACCTGAAGCAGATGCTCAGCTTATTGCCTTGAATGTGGCACGCCAGCTGACAATGCGCGGTTCATTCAGACGGGCGCTGAAAATGGCAGTAAGCAATGCTATGCGGGCTGGAGTTCAAGGCGTAAAGATCAAGATTGCTGGAAGACTTGGCGGAGCCGAAATGGCAAGAACCGAATGGCATAAAGATGGGAGAATTCCTCTTCATACCCTTCGATCAGATATTGATTACGGTTTTGCCGAAGGTAAAACTACCTTTGGAACAATTGGGGTCAAGGTGTGGGTTTACAACGGCGAAATCTATGAAAAGACCAAAAAAGAAGATGCGGGCCTTGTGGTTAAGCAATCCAAGGAACGTGCCAATACAGCAAGGAGTTAGGTGCAATGCTTAGTCCCAAAAGAGTTAAATACAGAAAAAAGCAGAGAGGGAAGACTGATGGTGTTGCACACCGCGGGAATACCGTTGCTTTTGGTGATTTCGGGCTTGTGGCTCTCGAACCCCGTTGGATAACAAATCGCCAGATAGAAGCTGCCCGTGTTGCTATGACAAGACATGTAAAAAGAGGCGGAAAAGTCTGGATACGGATATTTCCTGATATGCCTTACACAAAGAAGCCTGCAGAAACCAGGCAGGGAAAAGGAAAAGGTAATCCGGAAGGCTGGGTCGCTGTAGTAAAGAAAGGTGCTGTCATGTTTGAAATGGCTGGTATACCTGAGGAACTTGCCGCGGAAGCTTTGAAGCTTGCCTCAAGCAAGCTCCCGATTAAAACGAAATTTGTTAAACGCAGGGATCTGGAGTAGGCTATGAAAAACTCATTCGATGATCTGACATATACGGAATTGGTAAACAAGAAAGAAGAGCTTCATAAGAAGTTTCTTGAGCTTAGAATGGATAAAGTGTTAGGCCACCTGGATAATCCGCTTCAATTAAGGGTTGTCAGAAGGGATATTTCCCGCTTGAACACAATCATTCATGAATATGCACTGGGCATACGCGACCAGAAGAAGAAGTGAGGCCTGTTAAGATGAAAGTAAATAAGAAATCATATACTGGACAGGTTGTCAGCGATAAGATGGAAAAAACAATAGTAGTTGCAGTTTCCACAAAACAGCTTCATCCGCTATACAAGAAATACGTTAAGAAAACGAAACGGGTAAAAGCGCATGATGAGAAGAATGAGGCGCATATTGGCGATACTGTTCGCGTAGTAGAATGCAGACCTCTGAGCAAGGACAAATCCTGGCGACTGGTACAGGTAGTTGAGCGGGCAAAATAAGGCGGAAGGAGTTGCATTATGATTCAGATGCAGACGTATTTAAATGTAGCTGACAACAGCGGGGCTAAACGCGTGCAATGCATAAAGGTGCTTGGCGGCAGTAAGCGAAAAGTGGCAGGGATAGGCGACATAATTGTTGTTGCCGTAAAAGATGCCCTTCCTAATGGGCAGATTGCCAAAGGTGCCGTATTGAAAGCCGTCATAGTCCGGACCAGCAAAGAGTTTCGTCGACCTGACGGAACATATATCAGGTTTGATGATAACGCTTGCGTTATTATTGACGCCAACAGCAACCCGCGCGGGAAGCGTATCTTCGGCCCGGTAGCCCGGGAACTGCGTGAAGACGGATTCATGAAGATCGTTTCACTTGCGCCGGAAGTGTTGTAGGGAGAAGGTATGAAAGAATACAGTAAGAAGATCAAGTTGAAGAAGAACGATACCGTCAAGATTATTGCGGGAAAAGATCGGGGTAAGACCGGGAAGATTCTCAAGATAGATCGTAAGAATGACCGGGTAATTGTTCAGGGCCTCAACATCGTAAAAAAGGCTGCCAAGAAAAAGAGCCAGCAGGATAAAGGCGGAATTATTGAGATCGAAGCACCTTTGCATATTTCAAACGTCGCCCTTGTGACGAAAGATGGTTCGACTTCAAGAATAGGGTTCGAGTTCCGGGACGGGAAAAAAGTACGCATAGCGAAGAAAACGGGAGAAGTGCTCTGATGGATCAATATATACCAAGATTGAAGAAGCAGTACCTTGAAGCTGTTGCTCCTGAGCTTATGAAGGAATTCAATTATACGTCCGTCATGCAGATTCCTACTATCGAGAAGATATCTGTTAGTGCCGGGGTAGGTGAAGCTCTCCAGAATAAAAAGCTTCTGGATTCTGCCGTGAAAGAACTGGAACAGATTACCGGCCAGCATGCTGTGAAAACAAAAGCCAGAAAATCTATAGCAAACTTTAAATTGCGACAGGGTAATGAAATTGGTACTGCCGTTACGTTACGCGGTGAAAAAATGTGGGAGTTCCTGGACCGGCTGCTGAATGTCGCGCTGGCACGTGTAAAAGACTTTCGTGGAGTCAACCCGAACGCGTTTGACGGTCGCGGAAATTACTCGATGGGAATAACCGAGCAGATCATCTTTCCGGAGATCGATTACGATAAGATTGAAAGAGTAAGTGGACTGAATGTGGCTATCGTTACGACAGCCCAGACAGATGAAGAGGGGTTCTCGCTTTTAAAGAAGCTCGGAATGCCCTTCCGCAAATAGTGGGAGTAGATTGATGGCAAAAAAATCATTGATTATTAAGGCACAAAGAGAGCCGAAATACAGTACCAGAAGAGTTAACCGGTGCCGGGTTTGTGGAAGGCCGAGAGGGTATATGAGGAAATTCCAGATGTGCAGAGTCTGCTTTCGAAAACTTGCCAGCGAAGGTAAAATTCCTGGCGTCACAAAATCCAGCTGGTAGGAGAGTGAAATGGCTATAAGTGATCCTGTTGCGGACATGCTGACAAAAGTTAGGAACGCGAGTCTGGCAAAACATGAAAAAGTCGATATTAAGACATCGAACCTCAAACTCCAGATTATAAAGATTCTGAAGAATGAAGGATATATCAAGAATTTCAAGAAAGTTACAAAGAACGGTATAAATTACACCCGTATCTTCCTGAAATACGATGATGGACAGAACCCGATTATTCATGGGATTGAAAGAATTTCAAAGCCGGGCAGAAGAGTCTATTCCGGATATCAAAAAATTCCGAGAATTTTCAACGGGTACGGAGTTGTAATTGTATCGACCTCTTCTGGTGTGATTTCTGGAAAGAAGGCTATGGAACAGATGGTAGGCGGTGAGCTTATCTGTTCCGTGTGGTAAGGTGGAGGTTGAAGAGTTATGTCACGAATTGGGAAAATGCCTATACTGATGCCAAAAGGCGTAACAGTTTCGGTAACAGATAATCTGATTACTGTAGAAGGCCCTAAGGGGAAACTTGTCCAGGATTACCAACCGTCAGTTGGTATATCTATCGAGGATGATGCAGTTATTGTAACCAGAAAAAATGACTCGAAAAAAGCACGCGGTTTTCATGGGCTCTACCGTCAGCTTGTCATGAATATGGTAACGGGTGTTTCAACAGGATTTACCCGGACCCTGCTGGTAAGCGGAGTCGGTTATCGTGCTGAAGTAAAAGGGAATATTCTCCTGCTGAATCTTGGTTATTCCAACCAGATTGAGTTTATGATCAGCGATGATGTCCAGATTGCCTGCGAAGGGCAAAATAAGATAATTGTCTCCGGTATAGATAAGCAGCGAGTCGGACAGACAGCTGCAGAGATACGTTCCCTGAGACCCCCTGAGCCCTACAAGGGTAAAGGTGTCAAGTATGAAAATGAGACGATCAAGAGAAAGATCGGTAAATCAGGTGCATAGCAGCGGGGTGGTAAAAATATGAAACGCATAGTTGAAAAAAGAAGAAAAAGACTCAAACGTAAAGTTCATATACGAAAAAACTTGAGTGGAACCCCCGAAAAACCGAGGATGAGCGTTTTCAGAAGCAATAATCATATGTATGTTCAGGTTATTGATGATGCATCTGGTACCACGCTGGCCTCAGCAAGCACAGTCGAGGCTGAGTTCAAGGGTATGAGAAATTCTGTCGAAAATGGTGCTAAAATTGGTGAAGTTATTGGAAAGCGTCTTTTAGATAAGAACATACAGACGGTGGTTTTCGATCGTAATGGATACCTTTATCATGGAATCGTTAAGAGTGTAGCCGATGGAGCCCGAAAAGCCGGGTTAAAGTTCTAGGGGGAAATGGTGGAAAATACCAGAGATAAAGAATATGTCGAAAAACTCATCAAACTTAACAGGGTTGCCAAGGTGGTGAAAGGCGGAAGACGTTTTTCTTTTTCTGCCCTTGTTGTTGTTGGTGATCAGAACGGCAAAGTCGGGTATGGATTCGGGAAAGCAAATGATGTTGCTGAAGCTATCAGAAAGAGTATTGATAAAGCAAAGGGAAGTATGATTGAAATACCCATTAAAAAGACTACCCTTCCGCACGAAATTATCGGAGAGTTCAAGAGCGCCCGTGTCCTTCTGAAACCGGCTGCACCTGGTACCGGAGTTATTGCCGGCGGACCGGTGCGTGCCGTTATGGACGCCTGCGGAATTCACGATATCCTCAGCAAATCATTGGGCTCAAAGAATACAATCAATATTGTCAAGGCTGTTTTTAATGGTTTGGAGAATCTGTTTGATGCCAAGGAAGTTGCAGCCAACAGAGGAAAAGCCATCAAAGAGATGTGGGGTTAGCATATGTCCGATAAAAAAGAAAAAAAAGTCCGGATAGAACTTGTCCGCAGTATGATCCGGTCAAAACCGAAACAGCGGGGGACGGTAAAAGCCCTCGGACTGGGAAAAATTGGAAGCTCTGTGGAAAGAGAGGCAACACCGGTTGTCCTTGGTATGATAAATACAATTTCGCATCTTGTTAAGGTCGAGGAGATAGAATAGGATGGGACAGATAAAAGCGCCAGCTGGGGCAAATAAAAAGAAGACTATAGTTGGTCGCGGGTACGGTTCCAAGGGGCGTACTTCCGGCAGGGGGCATGATGGTCAGAAATCCCGTTCAGGCGGCGGTGTACGACCTGGCTTCGAGGGCGGCCAGATGCCCTTATACAGAAGAGTAGCACGAAAAGGTTTTTCGAATTCTCCTTTCAAGGTTGTGCTGCAGCCTGTTTCTCTTGAGCAGATTTCACATTCATATAGTGACGGTGACATTGTTTCCCTTGAGACTTTGAAAGAGAAGAGAATTGTCAAAGGAAAAAATGTTCAGGTGAAAATTCTTGCAAATGGTGAGCTTGACAAAAAAGTCACTGTTGAAGGTCTGAAATTATCCGAAAACGCGGCTGAAAAAGTTAAGGCAGCCGGCGGTGAGATCCGATAGCAGTTAACAAAAAAAAGAAGGAACTGATGGCAAACTCCTTAGTAGACGTTTTCAGAATAAAAGATTTAAGAAAAAGGATAGGGTTCACGGCCCTGATGCTGGTAATATTCCGGCTGGGTACTATTGTTCCGATTCCTGGAGTAAATGTAAACGCACTGAGACTCTTTTTTATGGCTCAAGGTGCATCATCATCGATAGGTTTGACTGAATATCTTGACTTTTTTGCCGGCGGTGCATTCAGTAATTTCTCGGTTTTTATGCTGGGGATCATGCCCTACATTTCAACCCAGATCATCATGCAGCTCCTGATGATAGTTTTTCCTTCATTGAAGAAGCTGGCTGAAGAGGATGGCGGAAGGAAGAAAATACAGAAGCTGACCCGCTATGGGACAATAGTGCTTGCATTGCTTCAGTCATATGTTATAACCGTGTACGCGAGAACCATACCTGACTCCATCAGTATCGGGTTTCTGCCCTTTACACTGATAGCAATGCTTACGGTAACCACAGGAACGATGGTTCTCGTCTGGATAGGTGAGCAGATAACGCAGCGGGGAATTGGTAACGGAGTTTCCCTTATAATTTTTGCCGGTATCGTAGCAAGAATACCGGACGCTATAGTAACCCTCATCAGAAGCGTTCAGTCGGGAGTTCTTAATCCGGTAGTCGTGCTGATAGTCTTTGCTATGTTCCTTCTGGTTGTCGCCCTGGTTATATACGAGCAGCAGGGACAACGAAAGATTCCGGTACATTACGCAAAGAGAGTTGTCGGAAGAAAGATGTATGGCGCTCAGAGTACCTATATACCTTTCAAGATCAACCCGTCTGGAGTTATTCCGGTAATCCTAGCCTCGACTCTGCTTTCATTCCCACTGCAGATCGCGTCGTCACTTGGACCGCAGATAAACTGGCTGGCACGTTTTTCAAACTGGCTGAGGCCGCAGGGTATCCCCTATCTGATCATCTACACCCTGCTGATCATCCTGTTTGCTTTTTTCTATACTCAGGTAAGTCTTAACCCGACAGAAATCTCCCGGCAGATACGGGAAAACGGGGGGTCGATCCCTGGGATACGTTCGGATAAAATTGAGGACTACCTGAAACGGGTCCTGAACAGAATTGTCTTTCCAGGGGCGTTGTTTCTGGCCTTTATTGCCCTGATTCCGACACTGGTGCAAAAGTTGTTCAACTTCCCGTCTTCAGTAGCAATGATCCTTGGAGGAACTTCGCTGCTGATAATGGTAGGAGTGGATCTTGACACCATGTCTCAGATTGAGGGTCATCTGAAAATGCATCATCATGACGGACTGGTAAAGAAGGGCAAAATTAAATCGAGGAACTTGTAAGAGGGTAAGAGGAATACTATGAAAGTCAGAGCAAGTGTGAAACCTATTTGTGATAAATGCAAAGTTATCCGCAGGCGAGGAGTTGTGCGGATAATTTGTGAGAACCCTAAACATAAACAGAGACAGAGGTAGGAGGCCTTAATACATGGCACGAATTGCAGGAGTTGACCTCCCGAATAAAGCGATCAAGATTTCCCTGACCTATATCTACGGGATCGGGAGAACCTCAGCTGTAAAGATTTGCAAACAGATCGGGATAGATCCTGATCAGCAGATCAACGATGTATCTGCTGATGATATGAGCGAACTGCGCCGAATCCTGGACGATGAGTACAAGGTTGAGGGTCGTTTGCGAACTGAAACAGCCTTGAATATCAAACGGTTGATGGATATTGGATGCTATCGCGGGCTTCGTCACAGAAGAGGTCTTCCGGTAAGAGGGCAGAGAACCAAAACTAATGCCCGTACCAGAAAAGGAAAGAAGAAGACCGTTGCCGGTAAGAAGAAGTAAGAGGAGATAGAAGTGGCGAAGGTTAAAAGAAAGACAAAAAAGACGGTATATGAGGCCAATGTATATATACAGGCAACATTTAACAATACCATTGTAACCATTACCGACCTTAAGGGAAATGCTGTATCCTGGGCAAGTGCAGGAGGACTCGGGTTCCGCGGAGCTAAAAAGTCAACACCCTATGCGGCTCAGACCACAGCAGAAACAGCTGCAAGGAAGGCGATGGATTTCGGGCTTCGTGAGGTCCATGTATATGTCAAGGGACCGGGAGTCGGCCGGGAATCAGCGGTTCGTTCCCTCGGTGCTCTAGGATTATCGGTGAGAAGTATTCGTGATGTTACACCTATTCCTCACAATGGGTGCAGACCGAGAAAAAGCCGAAGAGTCTAAAGGAGTACGGAAAAAATGGCAAGATATTTAGGCCCGAAATGCAAAACCTGCAGGGCAGAGAAAACAAAACTTTTTCTTAAAGGCGAACGCTGTCATACCAGTAAATGTCCCATAGCAAAAAAGGCCGGTCCTCCGGGGAAAGGCCCGAAGGCACGTACAAAGAAAATGACCGACTACGGGATCCAGCTGAGAGAAAAGCAGAAGCTGAGAAAGATTTACTGCATGCTTGAGAAACAGTTCAAACTCACTTTTGAACATGCGGAAAAGATGGCTGGAAAGACCGGTGAAAATCTTATAATGCTTTTAGAAAGACGTCTTGACAATGTAGTATTCCGGATGCGGTTTGCATCTTCGAGAAATCAGTCTCGTCAGTTGGTTTCCCATGGCCATGTTCTTGTTAACGGCAAGCGTGTTAACATCCCATCCTATCGTGTTAACGAAGGCGATGAGATAAGCATAGCAGAAAGTTCAAGCAAAATGATCGTGATAAAAGAATGCCTTAAAGAATACTCGAAATCCGGCGTGATGCCCTGGATTGAACTAGACCCGGATTCCATGAAGGGGAAAATGCTTGCTGTTCCGCGGAGAAGTGAAATTACGGAACTTGCTGCAATTAACGAGCAGCTGATTGTCGAGCTCTATTCAAGATAGGAGAAATCATGGCACGAAAGAATCTGTTGAAAGGATTTAAAAAGCCAAAAGGGATTACCTTCGAACACAGTACGGTTCAATCGGATTACGGTAAGTTTATTGCCTATCCTTTTGAGCGGGGGTTCGGAACTACCATAGGTAATACTTTACGCAGGGTGCTTCTTTCATCAATACAGGGTTATGCCGTTACTGCGGTAAAGTTCACATGCTACGATGCGGAAGGAAATCCGCATCTTGTATCAAGCGAGTTTGAGGCGCTGACAGGGGTGGTGGAAGATACCTCCGATATAATCAGCCGTCTGAAGAAGCTTAAGCTGAGAATGCCGGAAGATGTCGAAAGTAAGACGATTCTCATCGAATGCAAGGGTGAGCGGACAGTAACCGGTGCTGATATTGAGAAGGATGCGATTGAGGTTATCAATAAGGATCTTGTTCTCTTCACAATGATGAAGGAAGCAAATATAGACCTTGAAATTCAGATTGATTTGAATCGGGGATATGTTCCCGCTGAAATCAATGAGAAATATATTGATGAAATCGGCATTATACCGATAGATGCAGTTTTTTCTCCCGTAACCCGCGTCAAGTATGCGATAGAGAATACCCGGGTAGGCCAGCGTAATGATTATGACAAGCTTATCATAGAAATAAATACTGATGGTACTCTTGCCCCGGAAAACGCACTGGCTGAGGCGGCAAAGATTGCGAAAGACCACTTTTCAATCTTTATCAATTTCGATGAAAGTATTGTAAGCAGCAACGATGAAATTGATGAGGAAGAGGAGAAAGTAAAAAAAATCCTCAATACTCCTGTTGAAGAACTTGAACTTTCTGTCAGGTCAAGTAATTGTCTCAAGAACGCAAACATACGATCCATAGGCGATCTGACAAAGCGAACCGAAGATGAGATTGCCAAGACCAGGAATTTCGGGAAGAAATCGCTTACAGAAATAAAAGAGAAGCTGAAAGAGTGGAACCTGAGTCTCGGTATGACTGATTACAGTGTTCTCAAAACTTCGATAAGAATACCAGGTAACAAGGAAGAAGATAATGAGGCATAGAATAGGCTTTAATAGACTGGACAGGAAACAGAGTCATAGAAAGGCAATGCTTCGTAATATGGCGACATCGCTTTTTAAGTACGAAAGAATTGAAACAACTAAAGCAAAAGCCCGTGAAGTACGAAGAATAGCTGAAAAATATATCACCAGGGCAAAAGCAGATTCGGTGCACAATCGAAGAATTATTGCCCGTGACATTCAGGATAAAGCTGTTTTGAATAAGCTGTTTACGGAGATCGGTCCGATGTTTTCGGAAAGAAACGGCGGGTATACCCGTATTCTGAAACTTGGACAGCGTAAAGGTGACGCCGCAGAAGTGGTCCTCCTTGAACTGGTGGAAAAAACTGGTGAGCCGGAAAAAAAGAAAAAGAAAAAAGAGGCAAAGAAGCCTGTTAAAGAGAAAGCTTCAGCAGTCGAAGAAAAGACAGAAGAATAGATTTTCAGGCAGCAGCCTTTACTGAATTAATAATAATAAAGGCTTGAAGCCCGTGAACAATAAAAACCGGCACGAATATGCCGGTTTTTTTTATATTTGTAAAAATTTCAATTAGCTTGACAGATGTCAGGTACTTGCATATTATTGTACAAAATAATACAGGGGGAAGAGTATGCCTAGATTTGTATTGGCATTAGTATTTCTTCTCTCAGGTTTGATTCTAGGTTGGATAATCCGTTTGGTCTATGCCCGATTTCAACTGACTTCAGTTGAACAGAAGGCTGCCCGGTTGAATCAGGAAGCAATAAAAGAAGCTGAAGCAAAAAAGAAAGAGCTTCTGCTTGAAACACGAGACCAGCTGCTGAAAGAACGCCAGCAGCAAGAACGAGAAGCACGAGAAAGAAGAAATGAACTGCAGAAAGTTGAAAGAAGAATTCTGCAAAAAGAAGAAAATCTAGAAAAAAAGCAGACTGAGCTCGACTCAAGTCGGAAGCAGTTGTCAAACCGAGAGGAAAGACTGACACAGAGGGAAAAAACTCTAGCCGGAGAAGAAGCAAAATGGCTGGAGGAGCTGGAACGTATTGCAGGGATGAGCAGCGAGGATGCAAAGCAGCTCATCATCGAAACCATGACTAATGATGCCAGGCATGATGCCCAGGTGATGGTAAATAAGATCGAGCAGGAAGCTCAGCTGAAGGCTGACAAGGTTGCCCGGGATATTATTATCACATCCATACAGAGGCTGGCTACTGATGTAAGTTCTGAGGTAACGGTTAGTTCAGTCAGCTTGCCGAGCGATGAAATGAAGGGCCGTATAATAGGTCGTGAAGGACGCAACATCAGAACCCTCGAAACGTTGACGGGAGTGGATGTAATCATAGATGACACCCCTGAGGCGGTAGTTATATCCTGTTTTGATCCTGTAAGAAAGGAGATAGCAAAGGTTTCGCTTGAAAGACTGATTCAGGACGGACGGATCCATCCGGCCCGGATTGAAGAAGTAGTTCAGAAAGTTACCCGTGAGATATCAAAGATTATCATGGAAGAGGGTGATAAAGTCCTTTTTGATCTTGGAATCCACAATATGAGTCAGGAAAGCGTAAAAGCCTTGGGTCGTCTGTATTACCGGACTTCTTACGGACAGAACGTTCTCTATCATGCCAAAGAAGTTGCTGTGCTCTCGGGAATGATTGCTGCAGAAGTAGGGGCTGATCGGGAAATAGCCAAGCGGGGGGGCCTGCTGCATGACATAGGAAAAGGCATTGAAACAGAAAGTGATGCCAATCATGCAGAAATGGGTGCCGAGATGGCAAAAAAGCTGGGGGAGGATCCCAGAGTTATCAATGCAATTCTTTCGCACCATAATGATATAGAGCCAAGCTGTATTGAGTCGGTTATTGTTCAGATAGCTGATGCCATATCGGCTGCAAGACCGGGAGCCCGGAGAGAAACGCTGAACAACTATATTAAGCGTTTGGAAAATCTTGAGCGAATATCAGAAAGTTTTGAAGGAGTTGACAAAGCTTACGCAATACAGGCTGGAAGGGAACTGCGTATACTGGTTAACCACGACTCGGTAAGTGATGATAAAGCCAAGGAGCTAGCCAAGGAAATAGCTAAAAGGATAGAAGCTGAGCTGAGGTATCCCGGAAGGATTAAAGTTACCATCATACGGGAAACCAGAGTTGTGGAATATGCCCGATAATATCGGGCGGGTTTGAGATTTTATTATGTCAAGTAAAGATATTAATGCCCTGTTTCTTGGTGATATTTGCGGACAGCCGGGAAACAGGGCTGTTTTTATGGGGTTGAAGCAGCTGATCAAAGACTACCGCGCCGATGTGGTTATAGCGAACGGTGAAAATGCCGCCGACGGTTTCGGGATAACCCCGAAGGAAGCAGCGAATTTGTTTGCCTCCGGTGTCGATATAATAACAACCGGAAATCATGTGTGGCAGCGGGACGAAATATATCCGATGCTGGAAAAAGGTAAGAATATAATCCGGCCGGCTAATTACCCTCCCGGGGTTAAGGGGACCGGCACTGCCTCGATAAAGGTGAAAGGATTGGAGATAGTAGTGATCAATCTCCAGGGACGTCTTCACATGAGTACTATTGACTGCCCGTTCCGGATAGGCAGGGAACTCGTCCAGACGCTGGCGAAATCAAACCGGGCTGTCCTTATTGATTTCCATGCTGAGTCATCGGAAGAGAAGGAAGCGCTAGGTCTGTACCTTGATGGTCAGGCAGCCGCTGTAGTAGGGACTCATACGCATGTCCAGACCGCTGATGAACGCATCCTGCCCAAGCATACAGCGTATATAACAGATATAGGGATGACCGGACCGCTTATGAGCGTAATCGGGGGCAGGGCTGACCTATCTATTGAACGTCAGCTGACACAGATACCGATTAAGAATGAGATTGCTGAAACTGCTGCAGTAATTCAGGGAGTAGTTGTATCGATCCGGCCAGAAACAGGACTTGCGGTTAAGATAGTTCGCTTTTCTAAGGAGATGGGGGTATAAGGTGAAAACCCTGCCGCTGCTGGAGCTCCTTGTTCGCAGATATCCAGACATAACAAGAGACAGTCTTTATCGAAATATTCTTTGCCGGGAAGTTGCTGTCGATGGGGGCAGGATAACCAACCCTCGAGAGTCAGTCAGGGATAATGCTGCTGTCGAGATTGTGCAGGAACCCTACGTTTCCCGGGGAGGGGTAAAACTGAAGTATGCGCTCGATTCCTGGGGCATAACGGCTGAGGGGAAGATATTCCTCGATGCGGGAGCATCGTCCGGCGGATTTACTGACTGCCTGCTTTCCAATGGAGCTTTGAAAGTGTTTGCCGTGGATGTCGGCTATAACCAGCTGGACTATCGTCTTCGCACTGATCCTCGAGTTGCAGTTATGGAAAAAACCAATATTATGCAGATTCAGGCATTGGATCCGATTCCCGATGCAGCCGCAGCTGATTTATCGTTCAGGTCAATAAGCGGCGCAGCCCGGAAAATACTTTCCCTCACCCGTGAAAAATGGCTTATAGCACTCATCAAGCCTCAGTTTGAGCTTGAATATCCTCCGGCTGATTTTACAGGGGTCATTACCGACGAACAGCTGCTTCGAAACGTTCTGCAGAGGACAGTAATAAAATTGCAGCAGGAGCATGCAGGGGTAGTAAAGCTGCTGCAGTCGCCAATCCCGGGCAGAAAAGGAAACCGCGAATTTCTTGCACTGATCGAGGATATTCACGTATTTCATCGGAAAATCTTGTCCGTGAACGAAATTGATCAGCTTGTAGACAATGCGGTAGTTACGGGGAGGGAAAATCCCGGGAGCTGGTAAAAATAACTCCATCTATGAGAATTACGGCATCTTTGATCGATTGATATTCCAGTGCAGTGAGAATGAGTTGCTGAACGGCAAGATTCTGCAGCTCGGGGTTGTTTTCATATTTCTGAATCAGATCCCTTGAGAAATTGATATAAGCCGCATTACCAACTATTCTGGATCCTATAAGCTTTGTTTCTCTTGGTATCAGGGTAATATAGCCGTGTGAAAGAAGATCGAGACCGGGTCCGGCAATCAGCATTTCCATCAGCTGATTCAGCCCCGCCGTCGTTCCCGTCCCCGATCCTGCTGCGTTTGCAGGCTGGCTGACGGTAAGAACTGAAGGAAAAGCTGCCAGGTTGCCTCCTGGTTGATCACGATTGATGTAGAAAACAGTAACTTCCCTCTTCGCCTCCGGGGAGTCGGCAGTGCTGCGGTTTCTGTAATCGGCAAGAGCTTCCGTCAGTCCGGTGGTTTTAACGTTGCTGACAATTTTCGGGATGCTGTAAATGGAAACTGCAGCCGTCACCACTATCAGGATCAGCCACATTATCGGAGGAATTCCGCTGTTTCTGTCGTGATTGCTGTCGTGATTGCTGTCCCGCCGCATGACAAGAGTATACCGCTGAACGGTGGATTGGTACAGCCGGAACAGAACGGAAATCCAGGCGTCAAGTATCGGTTAAAACCGGAAGAAACAAGCGGATTACAGATTTGACATCGAGGGTAAAAGTCCGTATAGTGAGTGTACTATGCGAATAATGATGGGTATACCAGCATCCCCCGGCATCTCTATAGGTAAAGTGTTCCTTTATTCTACTCAGGCTCTCAATGTTCCGGCATATGGGATAGAAAAGGATGAAATAGCAGGTGAGATTGAACGTTTTCAGGATGCGCTGGATCGTGTAAGGGCAGACCTGATAGAACTTGCCGAGAAATCACGTGAAACAGCTGGGAAGAAAGATATAGAAATAATTGAAACGCATATCATGATGATCGACGATCCCGATCTGAAAAACCAGGTTACCCAGGGGATTTCGGAAAAAAGCAGGAATGCTGAGCATCTGGTGGAATCGACAATATCCGGTATGGCGAAATCCCTTGAGACCTCGAATGATGAGTACCTGAAGGAGCGGGCTGTTGACTTGCTGGATATCCAGAGCAGAATACTCCATCATCTCATGTATATAGAAAGAACTTCACTGATCGATATAGAAGAGGAAGTTATCCTGGTGGCCCAGAACCTGCTTCCTTCTGAAGTATTGACAATGAACAAGAAATACATAAAGGGCATAGTCCTTGATGCAGGAGGGAAAACCTCGCATACGGCAATACTTGCCCGGTCCTTCGAAATTCCCGCGGTTCTGGGACTCTCTACAGTATCCAGAAAAGTACGGAACGGGAACAGGATAATTGTCGATGGAAACAGTGGGGAAGTTATTTTGCGGCCGAACCGGTCAGCTGTCGAGAAGTATGAAAACCGGCTGAAAGACTGGGAGAAACATGAAATTGATCTTCTGGTATTGAACAAACTGCCGGCAGAAACCCGTGATAATAGAACAGTACTGCTGAAAGCTAATATTGAAGTACCTGAGGAAGTGGATTCAGCTGCAGCCCACGGAGCTGACGGAATAGGGCTCTATCGATCCGAGTTCCTTTTTTTACGGCCCGGGGAAGCTGC
This sequence comes from Spirochaetia bacterium, assembly GCA_021736525.1. Lineage (GTDB taxonomy): Bacteria > Spirochaetota > Spirochaetia > JABMQR01 > JABMQR01 > M55B182. Next base: position 3,718 of record JAIPFR010000005.1, on the reverse strand, counting down.
TTCAGAAGAGGAGCAGTATGAATCATATGCGCATGTTATCAGGCATATGAAAGGGAGAGGGCCGGTAACAATCCGCACGATAGATGTCGGCGGTGATAAAGTAATTCCGGGCCTGGACGATTTCGATGAGGAGAATCCGATACTGGGATGGAGAGCGGTGCGCTTCTGTCTCTCACGTAAAGATATATTCCGTATCCAGCTCAGGGCGATGCTGCGGGCCTCAGTGTATGGTGAGCTGCACATCATGTTCCCCATGATCAGCGGAATCGAGGAGTTGAACAATGTGCTGGAAGTCCTTGAGGAAACTAAAGCGGAGTGCAGGAAAAAGCATATTCCTTTTGACGAGAACATAAAAATCGGATCAATGATTGAAGTACCCTCGGCAGCGCTGGTTTCTGATGTGATAGCACGTAAAGTGGATTTTCTCTCCATAGGAACCAACGATCTGATTCAGTATACGATTGCCGTTGACCGGGGAAATGAGAAAATTGCCTATCTGTATCAGCCCTTTCATCCAGGAGTGCTCCGGCTGATTAAAATGATTATTGATAATGGGCATGCTGCCGGTATACCGGTTGCCATGTGCGGAGAAGTGGCCTCCGACCCTATGTCAACCGTTCTGCTTCTGGGACTGGGGCTGGATGAATTCAGTATGAGCCCCATGTCACTGCTTGAAGTTAAAAAGATTATCCGCTCAGTTACAATGTCCGAAGCCCGGGAGCTTGCCGGCAGGATTATGGGTATGGAGTCGGCTGAACAAATAAATACCTATGTAAAAGAGTGGTCAAATGAAAGAATCGATATATTCAGCTCCTGAAAAAAATCTTCCCCTGATAGCAATCATCGGACGCCCGAATGTCGGGAAATCAACCCTTTTCAACCGACTCATCCGCAGGAGACGTGCAATAACCGATCCGACGCCCGGAGTTACGCGGGACCCGATTTTCGAGGAATGGGACCTTGAGGGACATCCGGTTATGCTGGCTGATACGGGCGGGGTAAAGCTTGACCAGCAGGGGCTTGATGCCCAGGTAACCCGGAAGAGCTACGCGGTCCTGAAGAAAGCAGATGTGATCCTGCTTATGATGGATGTCACGGGAGTTACCCCGGAGGATGAAAACCTGATAGAATCTCTGCGGCAGTATAGTCATAAAGTGCTGCTGATTGTGAATAAAGTAGACAATCCTGCCCGTGAAGACCAGATTTGGGAATACTATTCGTATGGTTTCCCAACAGTTCTCGGGGTATCATCAACCCATGGCCTCGGTATCGGAGAGCTGGAGGAAGCCCTGCTGGAAAGAATCGACTTTGAAGCCTTCGCTCCAGCTGAAGGTGAGTCTGGGGAGACGGAAAACCGTATTATCAGAGTTGCTGTAATGGGGAAACCTAATACCGGGAAATCAACCCTTACCAATCGCCTGACCGGTGAGGAGTCGTCCATCGTCAGTGATATACCGGGAACAACCAGGGATGTAGTGATCGGGGATTTTTCCTATAAGGGAACTGATTTTATCGTTCTTGATACTGCCGGGATACGGAAAAAGAAGAGGGTCGGGGAAAATATTGAATTCTACTCTGTCAACCGGGCTGTCCGGACCATTGATGAAGCCGATATTATTCTTATGATGATTGATTCGGTTGAAGGGTTGTCAGAACAGGATAAAAAGATATCAAGCATGATTGTAAGTAAGGGCAAGGGAGTCATTCTGGTCCTGAACAAGTGGGATCTTATCAAGCATATTCCCAACCAGCTGGAAGCAGTCAAGGACCGGACCCGTTTTCTCTTTCCTGTCCTGGGGTTTGCACCGCTTGTTCCCATTTCAGCTGCCACCGGGGAAGGGCTGGATGCACTGCTGGATACTGTCTGGACAGTCTGGAAACAGCTGAATAAGCGGGTGGACACAGCAAAACTCAATCAGGCATTAAGAAAGTGGCTCGAGCAATACCAGATACCGCGAGGTACAACAACATACTACAAGATCCTCTATGCAACCCAGACGAGTTCCCATCCTGTGCAGTTTCTGCTCTTTGTTAATCATCTGAAAGGATTTCCCCAGGGATACCTTCAGTTTGTCACCAATAAAATCCGGAAAGAGCTGGGTTTTCCTTCTGTCCCTATAGATATCTTCCTTCGTGAACGGCGAAGGAACAGTTAGGCCGGGTCTATGGCGATTACTGCAGTCGGTTTCGATGTAGATGGAACACTTTATCCGGAACTCATGATGTATTTGCATGCTTTCCCGCTGATAATCCGCAGTCCTCTGCTGATGTACCATTACGGTCAGGCGCGAAAAATTCTCAGGAAGAGAAGTGCCGGGGGAGAACAGATAACCGGAAGCTTCAGAACCAATCAGGCCGCTGCTTTTCTGGAATCCAGAAAGGCAGGTAAAGACGGCAATTACCGTGCAGCATTTACCGAAGAACTTATCGAGAAAACTGAAGAAATAATCGATGCATCAATTTATGCCCATTGGAATCGGTTATTTGCTGATATAAAGCCGTTTAAAAATGTACGCAGAGCCTGGCTGGAATTGAAGGAGGCAGGCCTTTCCCTTGGGCTCCTTTCCGATTTTCCCATAGGAGTAAAACCGGAAGCCCTTGGCATAGCAGACCTTGCCGATGCATGGTGCTGTTCAGAAGAAACCGGCTATCTCAAACCAAGACCGGAACCGTTTATATATCTGGCCGAAAAGCTTGGCTGCCCTCCGGAAAATATTCTCTATGTTGGAAACAGCTATGAAAAAGATGTTGTCGGAGCCCATGCCGCCGGTATGAAAACAGCCTTGCTTACCGGTCCCGGTATGTCCGGGCGAGGGAAATATCCTCTGGCCGATATTGTATTTTCCCGGTACGCCAGTTTACCCAAGTTGTTGACAAGTTATCTATAGTGCAGGAAAATAGAAACAGTTCTGAGTCAATTACTGCAGTCGGAGTTTTTTAGAAATTGGCAGCGGCAGCTGCAGTCCAGGCTGGCGGAGGTATTATGAATCCAACAATCTTTTATCTTCTTGATTTCGGACTCTTTCTTGCGGTACTGATAATAATTCTTTTTTATCGTCAGCTTGACAGAAAAGACCGGCAAATCCATCTTGTAAAGGCGCTGATGGAGAATATGCAGTTTGAGCTCGATGAGAAATTCAAGAAGATGCGGACAGCCGTCGAAGCAATGGAAGATACCATTCAGGGATACGAGATTCATGTATCAACCCTGCTGAAAAAGGTAGACAGTTCTCTGGCAGATCTTGACAGGCATGCAGATGACTTGCAGAAGCTGCATTCGTACATGTCGCACTATCATAGGGTGCTGAAGGATCTCGAAGGTCTTACCGGCAAGGCAGAGGTGCGGATGAAGCTTCTGAAAGCCGATACCGAAGAGCTCGGCAATATAGGCGAACGCATCGAAGTGTTCTCGCAGGAAGTAGAAGCTCTTGAAGAAAAGCTCTCAATTCAAAGTGGAAAATTTCTTGAGCAGGTAGAAAAAGCTCGGACAGACTGGACCGAGCAGATTGCCCGAGAAGTGGAAGAGTCAATCAGGTTTGCTAATGACCAGATAACTAAAAAAAGTGAGGAAGCGGCGGCTGCCATTGATATCAGCAAATTACAGATGAGACATGAAGCCGCAGCGGAAGAGGAAGTGCCTGCGTCTGTTGAGGGGGCTTTTAGTCTTCCGCGGCTGGAAGAGATACAGGTGGAAATTGAAGAAATTGACAACCCCGAC
>JAIPFR010000051.1 GCA_021736525.1 Spirochaetia bacterium | reverse complement strand
TGCTATGCGGGAGTATATGGAAGGGGTTTGTTAGCGAGGTTCAGCTCATGAACAGGTCCAGAATATTTTCCACTCCGCTGGTTGTGGTTTTGTAGATTTCAGTGTAGCCGCAATTGGTACAGCTGATGGTGTTGAACCGTTTATTCTGAACGTCGAACAGTTTGGAGAGGCCTCCGCCTGTTGCTGCAAATCTGTCTGTTTCGTATCCTGTGTTCCCGCATTTGGGGCATGTCCAGTTATGTGCCATTATGCTCCTCCCTGCCTGTCTGTTGTCAATCCTGCTCTTTTCGCTGTTCAGCATTGTATAGAGGAAATATATACTCCTGGATAATTTGCATCAAGGGGCGGCTCTTACTTCCCTGCGCCGCTTTCTGATCTGCCGGCACCCTGCCGTGCTGCGTTGAAAGTGATTTCTTCACTACCGGTGCGTGCTGTCTGTATGACAATCTGCCCCAGACAGGGATAGGTGCAATCAGCACCGGTCTCGTCAAGTTCAAATAGTATCCCGGATACTGCGGCTTCGACTCCGTTAAACCGTTCATAGTCCTGTATCTGGCTTCTGGATTGGGGGGCAATAAGGGTGTACGCACCTTCAGAGGTAACTAGCAGCACGGCCTGTTCCTGGATCTCCAGGATACCGGTTATCTGTACCGTTTCTCTGCTGCCGGAAGTATTTCGGCTGCCGGCTGCCCCGCTGGCCATATCCTGGGTTCCCTGTGCCGTTGCTGCGACGGCAGCAGTCAACAGCAGTATGACAAATAGGAATTGTTGTTTTTTCATTTACTCGCTCCTGATACTAGTGTTTATTGTAGTGTTTCACTGCACTTTCTTTACTTTCTTTACTTTCTTTACTTTCTTTACTTTCCTTCATTCACTGTACGTTGTTCTTGAGCAGGGTTGCTGATTCAAAGATGTCTGCCGTGCTGCTGCCCGAAATAGATGATGGTTTAATGATTAGTTCCTTTGGTTAAGTTTCCGGAGCAGTTAAGGTTAAGATATGTTAATCTTTGGCAGGCTTGGTCTATGAATTATTTTTCAAATGCTTTATGGATGTGTTTTTCTATGCATTGACTTTTCCACACGGAAGAAGTTACGTTTCAGTGTATGTGAGGGGGGCAGATATTACTATGGGTAAACCGAAACGAAAGTTGACGGCTGAGGAAAAGGCCAGAAAGGAACGTAACCGAAGAGAATATATGACCGTGTTTATCCACGGCAAGCAGAAGCGGGTAAAACGCCCGACTGAAATCGACGGTATGGATATTGATGATTTCATCTTAAAAAATGCTGATCCCATTTGGCTCCATCAAAACGAAATGTGGGAGTATCTTGTTGATGATGAGCTTTCCCCACTTGATGAGGAGGCATTTATGCTCGATGAGGAGACATCTCAGATATACGAGGAGGCATCTCAGGTCAGTAATGAAAAAGAGATAATAGCGGAGAAAGGCCCTTCAGAATGACCGCTGGCTCAGTGTACAGAAGTTTGACGGATTCGGCATTGCATATGATAGTATTTTCTCTGATTTTCTGAGTTCCTCAAACAAGAAAGGTCTGTACAATCGACTCAGAATACTATTACATTAACCCAACATTATGCAAAGAATGTTTGCTCCAATAGTACTATGTATAATCTTTCTCATCACGGGCTGCTTTTCTACCCTACCCAATATTGAACTTGAACCGATCACTGAATCAACTGGTGCAGGTGCAGTTGCAGGTGCAGATACATAAACTGGCAACATCGAATCTGACTTATTCATGCCTGAAGATGCTGAGGATTTCCAAAATCGAGAGGATCTGAACACTGCCGGAATTCAGGAAGAAAATGCTTCAACACCTGATTCAGAACCTGGATCAGAATCAAGTATTGAAGATGTAATTATTGAAACCGAATAGTTGGAGCTTTGTGCTCAATTGCTGATAATGAAATGGCAGATGGGTACCGAAAAAAGAGCTGAAATACTTGTTCTGCCGTTTTTTATCAGTATGACTGTCTTCCCGCCCCGGCCAGTCTGTGCGAAATACCAACTTTTTCCAAGTTGGTTTCACTGAGCTGGGGAAAAACTCTTATGAAAAATTGTGATTTTCTTTTGTTGACAGAGTGAAAGTTGGTGGTATACTGAGACTAGGTGTTGCGCAACACCTATACGTGCAAGGCGTTTTTCGCTTGGCGCGAAACACTTTTCAAAGGAGAAAAAATGATGAAAAAGACACGTCTCAATACCGCTTTACTTGCACTTGTGTTTGTCTTTGTGACCGGCTTTGCTTTCGCTGCGGGATCCGCGGAAGAAACAGGCGACGTAACTGTCAACATGTTTCAATTAAAAGTTGAGATTAAAGACGCTCTCGACACGTATGCTGCCGATTATTCAGAAACTGCAGAAGGTGTAACGGTAAAAGTTGAAACACTCGGAGGCGGCGGAGATTACGGCGGCGCAATGAAGGCAAAAGCCCAGGCCGATCAGATGCCCGATATATTCATGATTGAAGGTCAGGGCGGCTATGACATCTGGAAGGATTATATTGCAGACCTCAGTGATCAGCCATGGGTTGGCGACACAGATCTATCCTTTATAGTTGACGGGAAAGTGGTCGGCTTCCCTGTTGCAATTGAAGGGTACGGCCTGGCCTACAATGCCGAAATCCTCCGCAAGGCTGGAATTGATCCTGCATCCCTGACTACCCGTACGGCGTATGAAAAAGCTTTAAAGACCCTGGATGCTAAAAAAGCAGAGCTCGGAATTGACGCTCCTGTTGCCATGGCTGCATCGGTAGCCGGTGGTATGTGGTGGGTCGCAGGACAGCACAACCTTGCCGCATACTGGGGCGGCGGACTGGACTTCAACGACACTAGCATCATTGAAATGGCTCTTAACGGCAAACTTGATCAGGACCGTTTCCGTCAGTATGCGAAGTACCTGCAGCTCCTGTTCAAATATGCAGATCAGAACATTCTTCTCAACGGAAGCTACGATGATCAGGTCGGTTCCTTTGCCCAGGGACGAACAGCTTTCCTCCACCAGGGCAACTGGGTTGATCCTAACCTTAAGCAGCTTGGCGTTACCTTCGAAATCGGGTATGCCCCGCACGCATTCCTCGATACCGAGCAGAAGGGTCTCTACCTCTTTGCTCCAAGCTGGTATGTTGTCAACGCTCAGAGCAAGAATGCTCAAGCTGCCAAAGATTTCCTCACTTCAATAGCTATGACCCCCGAGGGGCATGCATACATGGTAAACGAGGCTGGTATGATCCCGGCTTTCAAATCTGTTACCCTCAAGCCATCCGGACAGCTCAGTCAGGCTCTCATGGATGCAAATGCACGCGGCGGAAACTACGGCGTATTCTTCGGTATGCTTCCTGACGGTGCCGGCCAGAACATCTTCGGGCCGATCTTTGATCTCTTTGCACAGAATCAGGACAATCTCGACCAGTTTATCGCTGATATGAACCGGGCAGTAGCCAACTTGAAGTAATTCGGTAAAGTCAGATACTATGCTTCTGCGGGAGAACATATCCTGCAGAAGCTTTTTTTACCCGATAGAGGGGAGCAATCCAGGTATGAAACAAAGTCGAGTAGTCAACGTCCTTTTTTTACTGCCCTGTGTTTTTTCGTTTATCATGATTATCATAGTCCCATTTTTCTTTGGCCTGTACTATTCCATGACCGACTGGAACGGGATAAGTAATGTTGTCACATTTGCGGGGTTCAAGAACTTCCGGAATCTTTTCTCTTCTGCAGACTTCCTCTACTCATTTCTTATTACTATCGCCTACACGGTTATCAATATCGTGTTTGTGAATGTTGTGAGTTTCGGCCTCTCTCTGATTGTGACAAGCAAGGTCAAAAGAAGAAATTTCTACAGGGCCGGGTTCTTCGTACCTTATCTGATTGGGGGTATAGTTCTCGGGTACATCTGGCAGTTCATTCTCAACAACATTCTGGTTTCCATCGGCATGAATATGTCGATTCCTTTCCTCCAGACTTCGTTCCTCAGCCTTCCCCATACGGTTATCTGGACGATGGCTGCGGTGAATACGTGGCAGTATGCCGGTTACATCATGCTCATCTACGTTGCGTCCATTCAGAGTATCCCGGCATCCTTGATGGAGGCTGCCAATGTTGACGGGGCGAACTACAGCACCCGGGTCTTCAAGATCCTTATTCCCATGATGGCCAATGCCTTCACTATATCGCTCTTTTTAACCCTGACAACATCGTTCAAGCAGTTTGATATGAACCTCACCCTCACCAACGGGGGACCGGCAACAAGGTTCCTCGATATGCCGGTAAAGGCAAGCCAGCTCCTTGCGATGGATATTTTCAATACGGCAACGGCAAACCGGATGGCTGAAGCTCAGGCGAAGGCAGTTGTACTGTTCGTTGTTCTCCTGGTTGTTTCTCTCATTCAGGTTACTGTTAATAAAAGGAAAGAGGTGGAAATGTGAAGGATACACGGCAACTGAATTCGAAGTGGCAGGTTTCCGGGCGTACCACACTTGCCATTCTTGAGGTCTTCACCATTTTCCTCTTCATTCTTTTCATGGTTCCCTTCGGCATGGTTGTCTTAAACTCGGCAAAAACGTCAAAGGAGATCATTTTCAATGCAATTGCGCTTCCTTCGGACTGGAAGCAGTTAGGTGTGAATATTTCGTTAATTTTCAACAATGCGACTGTTGATTATCTGGGTGCGTTTTTTGACAGTACACTGATCACGCTGTTCTCACTTATTGTTATTGTCATTTTTTCCTCCATGGCTGCGTGGGTACTGGTCCGCAACAAGACAGTCTGGTCGACTGTGGTATTCTTGGCTTTCGTTGCGGCCATGGTGATCCCCTTTCAAGTACTGATGTACCCCCTTGTACGGTGGCTGCGTGTTTCCGGGTCTTTTTTCGGCATCAGACTTTTAGGAACTATTCCCGGTATCGTTTTTGCCTACCTTGGTTTCGGCAGCCCGCTTTCGATTTTTATCTTTCACGGTTTTATTAAAAATATACCCTACGAGCTCGAAGAATCAGCAACCATTGACGGGTGCTCCCGAGGAAGAACCTTCTTTGCAATCATCTTCCCTCTCCTGCAGCCGATAATCGTCACAGTACTGATTCTGAACGGAATCTGGATATGGAATGACTATCTCCTCCCGCTGCTCCTTCTTGGATCCAACGGGGTTGTTCAGACTATTCCGATTGCGGTGACATCCTTCGCAGGCGCCTATCTTAAGCAGTGGGATCTGATTCTTACATCAACACTCATTGCGATGCTTCCTGTCATTGTTCTCTATCTTTTCGCACAGCGTTATATCATCAAGGGGATGGTAGAAGGTTCAATAAAATAATTTCTTGGAGGAACGGATGAAGATCGTTCTCATAGGGGCTGGAAGTCTCCAGTTTGGATACGGCATGCTTGGTGACATCTTCAGCAGCAAGCTGCTGGAAGGCAGTGAGATTACACTGCTCGATATCAATGAAGTGGCCCTGCAGAAAGTGCTTCTCACTGCTCAGGACACTATTACGCGTTACAAACTCGATTTCTCTGTAACAGCAGCTACTAACAGGAGAGAGGCCTTGAAGCATGCTGACTTCATCATCTCCTCGATCGAGGTGGGAAACCGTTTTCAGCTGTGGGACGAGGATTGGAAGATGCCTCTGCAGTATGGAGTACACCAGGTATACGGTGAGAACGGCGGGCCGGGAGGAGTTTTCCACTCTTTACGCATTATCCCGGTAATCCTTGATATTATGAAGGATGTGATGGAAGTGTGTCCCGATGCGTGGGTTTTTAATTACTCAAACCCGATGACTGCCATTGGAACAACAGTATACCGTGTCTATCCCGAGGCGAAGTTTGTCGGTATGTGTCATGAGATCGGATGGCTCAGCAGGTGGCTTCCCGGCATGCTCAATCGAACTGTTGAAGAGCTTTATTTTCAAGCCGCCGGGCTTAACCACTTCAGCTGTGTGATACATATCAAGGATAGAAAAACTGGTGAAGATCTCTATCCGGAAGTGCTGCGAAAGGCTCCCGAATTCTTCCTGCATGAGCCTGGCTACAGCGATTTGCTCGATGAATACAGGAAAACAGGAGATCTCGATGCCGCCGAGAAGTTTGATAAGGAAAAGATAGCCAGAAAAAGCAGATTTGAGTGGGCTGATAGAAGAATTATGAAACTTATGCTTGAAAAATACCGCCTTCTGCCTATAACTGTTGACAGTCACTTTGGTGAGTACCTTGGGTGGGCGTGGGATGTGGCGGACCATCGCGGCATTCTCGATTTCTACGATGCGTATAAAATTATGCTCTCGCAGAAGACAGTCTCGGATATCCGTATTGAACGGTCTGAGCGGGTGATAACTATTATCGAGGGAATGATTACAGACAGCGGGTATGAAGAGGAGGCAGTCAATGTTCCCAACACCGGTCTCATTGAGGACCTTCCCTCGTGGGTTGTTGTTGAAGTTCCTGGCATTATCGATAAAAACGGGGTACATGGTATCACAATGCATGGCATGAGCAAGGGGTTCCTTGCCCTGCTGCGGTCGTACGCCGGGGTATATGATTTGACGGCTGAGGCAATTGTTCAGAAGAAGAAATCGCTCGTCGTTCAGGCTCTTCTGGCCAATCCCGTGGTGCACCAGGCTTCACAGGTTGAGGCTATGGTTGACAGAATGATCGACCAGCAAAGCCGCTGGCTCGGTTACTTAACGTAAGGTGAGGCACCTGCACTTTTATCTGGTGGCCTCCTCAGGGGTGTTCATATGCACCTCGTGTTTGATAATGTACTGATATGTCCACGATCAAAGAAATTGCGAAAAGTGCGGGGGTCAGTCCTACTACTGTAGCGAATGTGATACACGGCAACTTCGGTCGAGTTTCTCAGGCTACTCGTGAGCGGGTGGAGCGGGTCATCGCAGAGGAAAAGTACGCACCCAATATGGGTGCGAAAATCCTCGCCCAGAGCAGTTCCCGAATTATCGGTGTTATTATGTTCATGGAACCTCGTTGGGAAGAGTCGGTACTGGAGGATCCTTTCTCATCGGCGATTCTTGGTGCTATGGAGCGAGATATACGGGACAACGGCTATTTTGTGATGCTTCATACTACCAGTGATGAAGACGAGGTGCTGCGGCTGAGTAAGGCGTGGAAACTTGCAGGACTTATCCTCGTCTGGGTACCCGGTGATGTCTGCCGGGTTATTTACGACACAATTGAAACTCCTGTTGTCTTTATTGACTCCTATTTCAGCGACAGGGATCATGTATACTACAATGTAGGTCTGCAGGATGAGCGTGGGGGGTACCTGATAACCCGGTATCTGCTCTCTATGGGACACCGAAATATGTTATTTCTTGCTAACACCAGTCTCTTTACCGGTGGAGATGATGCCCGCTTCAAGGGATGTCAAAGGGCATTTCTCGAGAACAATCTGGTGCTGTCTGATGCTTGCTACCATGCGCTTGACAGAGAAAAAAAGGTCAGAGAGAAATTCTACTTGTCATGTACCGATTCCTCCAATCCCTGCACTGCTCTGGTTTTCTCCTCCGACTACTATGCTGCGGAGGCCGTATCGACATTTCAAGACCATGGAATTGATGTCCCATCCCAGATATCAGTTACCGGGTTTGATGATAACCTTTTCAGCCGTCTTGTAAGGCCGCGCCTCACAACGGTTCATCAGAATGCCTCAGAAAAGGGGCGCATTGCGGTCTCTATGCTGATGAGGCTCATCAATAAAAAATCAGTGTCCCCCCCCGATGTGCGTCTTGATGTGCATGTAGTAGTGAGGGATTCAGTGAAGAAACTTGAACATAACGGGAGCTAGCTTCAAGTCACTACTTAAAAACGCTTCTTCAACGATTTGCTTCAACAATTTGCTTCAACGGATTACTTCAACGGCCAGACCTTGAAAAAGAACTGATACAGCTTTCTGTCCTTCGAAATAAACTGTATAGGATTTTACATCAAACTCATCATATGCATATATGGAAATGGTAGTGCTCACTGGATCCACGATCCAATACTCCTTGATCCCGCTCTCCATATACAGGTCTCCCTTTTTCAAAAGGTCTCTGCTTCGTGTGGAGGGGGAGAGAATCTCCAGCACCAATGCAGGGGTTCCTTTATACCGATCCTTCTCGTTTATATCTTTCTCCGGGTCGCACAAAACAATAATATCGGGCTGCACCACATTTATATCGTCCTCGGTAAGTTCCCGCAGCTCTTTTAGCGGCTGCCGGTAGAGTTCAATATCAAAAGGAGCTACAAACGGTTCGTATTCTTTTTGAACATCAAAAAAAGCGGTAAATTTTCTTACCAATTCCATAAGAACTTTCTGATGCGAATATCCGGGAGAAGCAAGTTGATAGACCTCTCCGTCAATGAATTCGTAGCGATTATCGCTCTTCTCGGTCATCTCAAGAAATTCCTGATAGGTAACCGACCCGCGTCTCTTCGGGCTTGTCCCGTATTCAACAATCGGTTCCCCAGCTTCATAGCCGGAATAGTTGCGCGGATAATGCAGCAGAAGAGCAAGCTTCTTCCCATGTCTGGTGATGATCACATTTTCCCGCTTACAAATAGTGAGATACTTCCCGAAATTGTTTTTGAAATCAGTCGATGAAACGTACATTACACCGCTCCCTTTTGCAGTTACAGCTCATTTTAGCTGTAATATAGCTGATAGTAAACATTTTCTGGCTATTTTTTTGGCTCAACTTTGCGGTACGAAAACTGCTCGTGTTTTCTCACTCACCTGGTTCAATAACAACAGGGACCAGGCTATGCCTGGTCCCTGTTGTTATTGAGCGAGGCGGGATTCGAACCCGGCCACGCCCTTCGGGCTTAGGCTTGGCAGTTTTGTCAGAG
>JAIPFR010000004.1 GCA_021736525.1 Spirochaetia bacterium | reverse complement strand
AGAATACGGGCTTCTTGCTGAAATCTTCGGATATTATCTTGTAGAGAATTTCCCGTTGGAGAAATAAGAACTTTCAGTTCTTTCTGAACCTTACTAGTAACCGGCTGACGCTCTTCTATACTGCGTCAGCCGGTTTTTTATTTCAGGTAATATAAATAATGCTGTAACAATAAAAAAACTGCCCCATTTAAAGGCAGTTTGATAAAAAAAAGTAATAAAGAGTAAAATGTATATAGTATGAAACTACATAAGATCTTTGGCTTTTCTTGCAGTATTCCCAGTTTTCTCACAAACAGCAACGTGTCTTAATTTACCATTTTCAAAAACTGATTTCATTTTAATAGCTCCGCCCCAGCGACTTACTAGCTGAATCGCCCCTTCTCGGCGAGCATTTTTGGATACAGGTCCTGCCATAATTATCACCTCCACAAGAGTAATGCAAAAGTACTATATACAATCTACCGAATTTGGTCAAATACCATTCATCAATTAATACTGACAATTGCCATTAATGATCTAATTAATTAAAATATCTTAATGAAAACAATACTTCTGAAACGAGTAATCCAAAATATTTTTCTTTTGCCTGTTTTTTTATATCGCAAAGTTATTTCGCCATGGTTAAGACCTTCATGTATATATAACCCTTCCTGCTCACAATATATGATAGAGGCTGTACATAAACATGGTATTGCAAAAGGTTTTTCAGCTGGAATACTCAGGATTGGCAGATGCCATGGTTCCTTCTTCGATGGAGGGCAAGATCCGGTTCCAGAAAAAATCATTTGGAAAGACCTTTTTGCTGATTATAAAAAGTTTAGGCATCAAAAGGAATAAAAAATCATCAGCTTGCCGCAATTTGCTTGATAAATGGCAGAAGCGCTTCAAGGGCATTATCATTATACCCCCCTTCTGGTATAATTAAATCCGCGTATATTCTTGTCGGCTCAATAAAGGCATAATGACCCGGTCTCACAACTTCCAAGTACTGACTAATAACAGATTCAACTGTTCTGCCCCTCTCCTTCACATCTCGCTGAAGACGTCTGATAAAACGTATATCATCGGGAGTGTCAACATACAATTTCAAATCAATCAATTCTCGGACAACTGGATTAGTTAATATCATCAACCCCTCAATTACAACAAGCGGACGGGGCTGCACCTCAACAAAAACATCTTTTCTTTTATGATTCACAAAATCATACTGCGGCATTTGAATAGATTTTCCCTTCTTTAAGGCCTGAAGATGATTGTAAAACAAATCACTGTCAAAAGCATCGGGATGATCAAAGTTGTAAGCCGTAATTTTTTCATTATTAATGTATTCAGCAGATCGATAGTAGTTATCCTGAGGGATAAAAACAAAATCAGGTATTATTTCAGCTATTTTTCGTGCTATTGTAGATTTTCCGGAACCCGACCCACCTGTTATACCAATTATTTTAACTTCTTTAATCATTCGACAGCTTTCCTTAAGTGCGCGTTTAATTACTTCCCTATCAGCCTTCTGCTGATTAGAAGCAAATGAAATTACCACGTTAAAACTACTATATGTTCTTGTAATAATCAATCAATTTCCATTATTATGATAATAGGAACTTTCCTTAAACGCCGGACTAATAAAGCGATGAATATTAAAAAACTGTTTTCAACTTTTATTATAGCAATAATACTTTTTACAGCTTCTGGTCAAGAGACTGAGATTCTCAATCTTGCCAGTTGGAATATAAGAATCCTTTCAAATAATAGTCGTGACGACTCAGAACTCTCAGCTATCAGTGAAATAATTACAAGATATGATCTTGTTGCAATTCAGGAAGTTCGAGACGAACAGGTTTTGCAGCGATTAATGAAGTTTCTTCCTGCTGGATGGAATTATCTTATATCTGATCAAGTAGGAAGGGGTATAAAAGAACGATACGCATACTTATATGACAATCAAAAAGTAAAACCTGTTGGTATAGATTACGTCATATCGGACCCTGAAGATTATTTCATTAGAGAGCCCTATGCTGCCAGCTTTGCAGCAGGAAATTTTGATTTTACCTTACTTACATTTCACGCAATCTATGGAGACAGTATTTTTGATCGAAGAAAAGAGATTGGCTATTTGCCAGACTTGATTGATCATATACAAAACACATTAGGTTCAGAAAAAGATTTGATACTTTTGGGGGATTTCAACTTACCTTCTGACGACAAAGCATGGTCAGGTTTCGACGACTATAAAGCGGTAATCCCCCCTTCGGAGAAAACAACTATAACAGATACAAGCAGCTATGATAATATCTGGCTTCATGAGAATTTTACATTTAATGAAGAATTCATTGCACTGCTTGAAATCTATAAATTTGACGAACTGCTCTGTATGAACAATGATTCTCAAGCCAGTAAAATATATTCTGACCATCGGCCAATAGCCATAATATTTGATACGCGATACGACCTTGATTCAGAAGGTTTTTTCAGTGCTGTTCCAGGGCCTTTTTCTCTCAGGGAAAAAGCTGAAAGTGAAAGAATTGAATCACTGGATTACTTGACAGTAAAAAATAATGACATTGTAATTGAAGACGTGATTAAGACACCGACAGAAAATGAATCAATCAGCTTAAGAAACATGACAAACCGTGAAATAGTACTGACAAACTGGACATTGGGAGATAAAAACTCACCTGAATCCTTTATATTCCCATACAATACCCGTATTCTACCGGGTCAACTCTTAATCATCGATCATTCAATTCTTAACTTTATAATTAATAATACCGGCGAGATACTCTATTTGAAGCGCCCTGACGGGTTACTGGTAGCTATCTGGCAGGATTGAGTGCTAAACAAAAAAAGGACGATCCTCGAATCACTTCAAGTATCGTCCTCTAGTTTTCCAATTCGGGCTGAGTGGATTCGAACCACCGACTTCTTGGTCCCGAACCAAGCGCGCTAGCCCCTGCGCTACAGCCCGTAGGAATCGGGAGCGACGGGGATTGAACCCGCGATCTCCGGCTTGACAGGCCGGCGCGATAACCAGCTTCGCCACGCCCCCATGAGAAGATACTATAAACATTGATTAATTCTATGTCAACGAGCCTTTGGGAAAAAAACTGTAAACAATGATGATTTATAAAAATATTCACTTTGAACTTCACTCGTGTGTCATATTTTATTGACTCTTTACCTACTACATGATATTTTTTTACAGCATTCGATTAAGCTTTTACACAAGCAAAAAGGAAGTTCTACATGCCTTCAAATAAAATTACTGAAATCACTGCTGCTTCAAATAACTCTGCTAACTCTGCCAAACAAAATTTTAAACCTTCGCGACCTCAGTTCAAGCTGTCCTGGATTCTCAGTCTGATCCTTCTTATCCTTATAGTTATAGCCTTTGGACTCAGTCCGTTGGCAGGTGCCTTTGGAGGCGGAGGAAATGAGCTTGTTTTTGGTTATTTTGATGGAAAGCCAATAGCCTATGATTATAATAGTTATTTTTATAATCAACGGGAAGTAATTGCACAGAATTGGGATTCTGACACCACCGAAGAAAATTATGAATATCAGATATACCAAATATGGAAGCAGGCCTATGATAATACCGTTATTCATACTGCATTAACCAGTGAAGCACAAAAAAGCGGTATGTTTGTAACAGACGAAGCTGTAGACAGATACCTGCTGACC
Organism: Spirochaetia bacterium; assembly: GCA_021736525.1. Lineage (GTDB taxonomy): Bacteria > Spirochaetota > Spirochaetia > JABMQR01 > JABMQR01 > M55B182. The sequence continues at coordinate 42,701 of JAIPFR010000004.1, read as the reverse complement.
ACTGGACCATATATTTCTAATGGAAAGTTCGATCGAGAATTGTATAATTCTGTATCTACAGAAACAAGGAAGCAGATTAGACAGGATGTTAGTGATTCATTATTAAAACAGCAGTTATCAGATGATCTTTTCGGTGCTTTCGTTGTTCCTGATGAAATTTCTTTCATAGCTGAAATGGGTAGAACAGAAAAAGCATTTGACTATGTTGTCTTCCCGCTTTCTGCCTATCCTGATAATGAAGCAGCTGCATATGGAGAAGCTAATTCTTCAGAATTCAGATCCGCTGATGTTAGTATCATTACTTTTTCTTCAGAAAACAGACAGGAAGCAGAAGCCGTTTACAATCGTATAGCAGATGGCTCGCTTTTATTTGAGGATGCCGCAAGAACTTACTCCATTGATTCTTTTTCCGACAATGGCGGCGAGGCAGGTACAGTTTATTATTATGAAATGAAAGAGGGATTTAATAACGAAGATGATTTGAGTATGGTTTTTTCCCTTAATGCGGGCGAAATCAGTACATTGTTAGAAACTCCTTATGGTTATAATATTTATCAACTTAATTCGGCTGTCAGACAGCCGGATTTTGCAGACGAAAAAATATTGTCAAAAATAAAGAACTATCTGGTTTCCCGCGAGAGAGGACTTGTAGAAGATTATATAACAGGTGAAGCCTTGGCATTTTCTACTGCAGCTGAAGAGAATTTTTCTATTACAGCAGAAAAATACGGCTTGGATATTTATTCAGTCCAGAAAGCACCGGTCAATTATGGCAGTGCAATGTTCCTTAGCTCATTTCAATACAGTGATTCAGGCCAGTATCTTGCCAATTTGGAGAATAATGAAAACTCCCTCAAAACTCTTTTTGCAATTAATGAGGGAGAGCTGTCAGACCCCATATCTATAAATTCTGGAATCCTTATTGCTTACTGCACAGAAGCTGAAGAAGCTGAAGAACTCGATACAGCAACTCTGGAAATGCTGTATCCCTACTTTACCCCTCAGATTATTCAAAGCGACTACAATCAGATGGTTTATTCATCTGAAAAATTTGAGGATAACTTTATGCGGACATTTTTCAATCAAATTCTTGCGATAGATTCCTGAGTTCGCAAAATTAAAGAATAAAGAGAAAAAAAGTCCAAAGCATTAAGCTCTGGACTTTTTTTTAATCATTATCATCACCTTTTAGAACTGCCAGAAAGGCTTTTTGTGGTACTTCAACATTACCCACCATCTTCATGCGCTTTTTTCCCTCTTTCTGTTTTTCAAGAAGCTTTCGTTTTCTCGAAATATCTCCACCATAACACTTTGCCGTTACATCTTTTCTATAAGCAGATATTGTCTCTCTGGCAATTATGGTACTTCCGATAGACCCCTGAATAGCAATTTTGAATTGCTGTTTAGGAATTTCATTTTTCAGCTTTCGACATACATTTCTCGCTCGAGCTACAGCATTTTCCCGAAAAACCAGTTGAGAAAGCGCATCAACCACCGATCCATTCACCATGATATCAAGCCTTGAAAGTAGAGTTGCTCGATACCCGATCAAATCATAATCAAAAGAAGCGTATCCCCTGCTCACAGACTTCATCCGATCATAAAAATCAAATAACACTTCAGCAAGCGGCATTTCGTATATAAGTTCAACTCTCTTTTCGTCAAGATAATTCAATGCAGTCTGAACTCCCCTTTTTTCCATGCAAAGATTAATCAGGCTCCCCACATATTCACTAGGAGTAATAATATTAGCTCGGATAAATGGTTCCTCACTGCTGCTGATAGAAAGCGGGTCTGGGAATTCAAGAGGATTATCAATAACCATTTTAGTACCGTCTTTTAAAATAAGATGATACCGTACCGATGGAGAAGTGAATACAATAGAAAGATCAAATTCACGCTCAATTCTCTCCTGAACCACTTCCAGGTGAAGCATCCCGAGAAATCCGCAGCGAAAACCAAATCCCAGAGCAGCAGAGGAATCTTTTTCATATACTAGAGAAGCATCATTGAGCCTAAGCTTGTCAATGGCTGAATGCAGTTCTTCGTACTCATTTGAATCCACCGGATAAATGGATGAAAATACAACCGGCTTCACCTCCTTGAATCCGGTCAGCGGTTTTTCACAGGGGTTGGCAGCAGATGTAACCGTATCGCCTATTCGAATATCTGAAATGGTTTTAATTCCAGCAATTATGTATCCCACGTCCCCTGCAGAAAGAAAGTTGTGCTTTATCAGCCCCATCTGGAATTTACCCATTTCTTCAATTTTATATTGAGACTTATTAAACCAGAACTGAATCTCTTCGTTGACAGACAGGGTTCCTTCAAACATTCTCAGGTGTACGATAACACCTCTATAAGTGTCATAATGGGAATCAAATATCAGTGCCTTTGCAGGAGCTTTCCTGTCGCCTGACGGAGGAGGAATGTATTCGACTATCATCTCAAGGAGTTCGTCAACACCTTGGCCTGTTTTTGCCGATACCAGGGCTGCTATATCCTGGTCAAGACCCAAGTCATGATCTATTTGATGCTTTATCATCGGTATATCAGCACTCGGAAGGTCAATCTTATTTATGACGGGAATTATTTCGAGGTCAAGCTCCATGGCCATATACATATTGGCAAGAGTCTGGGCTTCAACACCCTGAGAAGCATCTATCAGAAGCAGAGCTCCTTCACAGGAAGAAATTGCCCTGGAGACTTCATAAGAAAAATCTACATGGCCGGGAGTATCTACCAAATTCAACTCATAGGATGTACCATCTAGCGAGACATATGGAATTGTTACAGCCTGAGACTTGATTGTTATTCCACGCTCTCGTTCAATATCCATTGAATCAAGCATCTGATCCATTATTTTACGATTATCGACAAGATGGGCCCGTTCAATAAAACGGTCTGCAAGCGTGGATTTACCATGGTCTATATGAGCAATTATGCAAAAATTTCTTATGCGTTCCTGAGGTGTTTTCATAGATTTTCATCTTACTCGCTAAGAGGTAAAATTAACAGCAGACTTACGCTCCTCAAAACCAAGAAGCTTTCGGATTTCTTCGTCATCTAATGTTTCATGTTCAACAAGAGCCGAGGTCAATTTTTCAAGTTCATCCTTGTGAGCCCCGAGAAGTACCCGGGTCTCTTCAAGAGCTTTCTCCAGAATTTTGTGCACTTCGTCATCAATCTTTCTGGCTGTCTCTTCAGAATAATCTTTATGCTGAGCTATTTCCTTTCCTATGAAAATTGGTTCATCCTCTTGACCGTAAGCCACAAACCCCAGGCTGCTCATTCCCCACTCCAAAACCATTCTTCTTGCAAGTGAAGTCGCCTGTTTGATATCATTTGAGGTTCCTGTAGTTGTTTCTCCATAGAAAATTTCTTCTGCTACAAACCCCCCCATAGTAACTTTGATAAAATCGAGTAAAGCGCTTTTATTTTTGGTATAGGTATCTTTTTCGGGAAGTGACAATGTCATACCAAGAGCTCTTCCATGCGGTATTATTGTTACCTTATGCAGGGGATCAAGGTGATCAAGATAGTAATACATGAGAGTATGACCGGCTTCATGATAAGCTGTCGCACGCTTTTCTTCCACAGTCATGACTTTTGATTTCCTGGCAACACCAAGAAGTATTTTATCTCGAGCTTCTTCAAAATGAATCATCTCTATAGCCTTACTGTTGTTTCTCGCCGCAAAGAGGGCGGCTTCATTTACCAGGTTGGCTAAATCTGCTCCTGAAGTCCCGGGAGTCGCTCGCGCTATTCGTTGAAGGTCAACATTTCTGTCAAGATGAAGCTTTCGACAGTGTATTTTCAGAATATCCTCACGTTCCTGAATATCAGGCATGTCCACAACTACTTGTCGATCAAATCTTCCTGGACGCATCAGTGCCGGATCGAGAACATCGGGTCTATTAGTTGCAGCAATAACTATTACACCAGTTTTAGTGTCAAAACCATCCATTTCAACCAGCATTTGATTCAGGGTCTGTTCACGTTCATCATTACCCCCACCATAGCCTGCACCCCGCGAACGCCCTACTGCATCAAGTTCGTCAATAAAGAGTATGCAAGGCGAATTTTTACGCCCCTGCTCAAAAAGGTCCCTGACCCGGCTGGCTCCAACTCCTACAAACATTTCAACGAAATCAGAACCGGACATATGGTAAAAAGCTACGCCTGCTTCACCCGCAACAGCTTTCGCAAGTAGAGTTTTACCTGTTCCCGGCATTCCAACCAGCAAGACGCCTTTTGGTATTTTAGCTCCAATATCAACAAATTTTTTGGGGTTCTTCAGAAAATCAACAACCTCCTGAAGTTCATATTTTGCTTCTTTCTGACCTGCAACATCCTCAAAAGTAATCTTTATATCGCTGTTTTTATACTCCTTTGCCCTGCTTTTGCCAAAAGAAAATGCTTTACCCCCTGCTCCCTGGGTTTGTTTGTACATCACATAAAAGAATCCGACAAAAATCACCCACGGAAGAAGCTGAAAAATAATCTGGAGAGCCGATGTTCCCTTCACGCTTCCGGTTACACGAATACCGCTTTCTGTAAGCATCCTCATAAGTTCATCATCAAAATAGGGAATTCTCGTGGAGTATCGTATTGATGGACCGGTTGTATTCTGATTAGTAAGCGTAAAATAAACATCACTTGTATCAAAAATTTCAACTGAGGAAACTTGTCCTGATTCTACGTAATTAATGAAAGTAGAATATGGAACCTCTTGAGAAGCTCCTGTATTGTTTGAAAACAACACTATTCCAAACATAATTATCAATGAGACAATAAAAAAAAGGGCAAATTTATTTTTCCCGAAATCAAACTTCGGCCCCATGCCATTATTGTTGTTATTTTGATTGTCATTATTATTTTGCGTATCCACTACAACTCCCTGAATATTTCACCTTAAGGGCCATTCTTTTTTTCCCAGATGTAAATTCATTTTTCATTTTTTTTGCAATCCTGTTACTGCCGCCAAACTCCTCTCCCATGACGGCAAGAATCCCCTCTCGATCTTCAATTACCGGAACAATCCAGCGGTTGTCAGAAAATATTTTCCAATCCTTAAAAAGCTTGTTTAACTGTTTAACCCCCTCTGTCAGGTATATGTAATCACCCGGTAAAGCTGATCTTACAACAAGCGGCAAGGAAAGTTTTGAAGGATCAAGTAGTATCTCACCTTCTTCAGGTAAAAAAGTTTCACGAATATATAAATAGTAATCAGAAACCAAAGAAACTTCTTTTTCATTAGCAACTTTAAGATACTTATTTTTCCGACTATGGACAACATGATCAGTCCAGAAAAATCTATTTCCATCAGTATACATACTGGTACCATCATATTCAAGAATACGCTTCTGTGCTTTCGGAGTTAATGTGAAAAGAGGTCTAATAACCGCGTAGGGAACTGGCTGACTGTTACCGCGAAGTAAACCCCAGGCCTCGTAAAGCAGACACATTCTCTCATATCTGTCCAACTTCAGAAAATCTTCAAGTGAAAATGAAACAATATCAAAGTCCTTGACAAGCATTGAAGACAGGTAGTCATGACGATTTTTTGAATCTATATGCTCTGATAGTAATTCAGCTTTTTCACGAAAACTCAGGAGAGAACCATAGAGTCCGGGAAACACTTTTTCAATCTCCGGTATAATATTCCGAATTCTGTTTCGCAGAAATCTATTTTCCTGATTAGTTGAATCAATTGAGTAATGAATGCCTACATCATACAGGTATTCCAGAATTTCAGCTTTTGTGGTGCCTAGAAGAGGACGGAAAACATACTCCTTTTTTTCTGGAATACCCCGCATCCCCTCCATTCCAGAGCCTTGAAAAAAACGCATAATCATGGTCTCAATCTGATCATCCAGTGTATGGGCTGTCACAAGAACATGTACCTGTTCCCTTTGCATCCACGAATGGATAATCCTGTACCTTGCTTCGCGAGCTGCTTCTTCAATGCCACGTCCCCTTGCTTTGCCTATCAGCTCTATCTCACCAGGAGGTAACGAAAGGATTTGCAGCTTTACTCCCATTAAGGATGCAGTTTTTTGAACTATATCCAATTCCTGCCGCAGTTCACTTCTGCTTCTCAGATTGTGATTGACATAGACGGCAAAAAGAGATTCAAGATTTACACTATATTTACTCTTTTTTGATATAGACGACAAAAGGTGCAGCAATGCTGTAGAATCCGGACCGCCAGAAAATGCTGCAGCCAGACATGGTGTTTGGTTTAGTTCTTTTTCCGCAAAGAAGTCTGCAACCCTTCCCTCAAGAACCCTTACGATTGAACTCATTTTTCACCTTGTCTTCAGGTTCCCCTTTCAGCAGCTTAAACACGGCTTCAGAAGCCAGTTTGATGCCATAGTTAAAAGGTTGGGGATTTTCGGGGATTCCAAGCACATGATCAATTATCGACACACCTGCCTGGGGACGACCAATACCGATGTAAACCCGCAAGAAATCACTGGTTCCCAAAAAATTGATAACTGACTTAAGGCCGTTGTGTCCGGCATTGGAACCGCCGTAGCGAATTCGTATTCTTCCAGGCGGTAAATCTAAATTATCACATATAACTAGCAGGTTTGAGGGGGTTGTGCGAGTTTTTCGCAAAAGCCTTGACAGGACCTCTCCAGATTTATTCATATAAGTCAGGGGTTTGGCAAGATAGAAACGGCTGTGCACTGGATCAACAGTTCCATAACCTAATTCTATAGGATTGAGCCATAACTTTCTCAAACGAACACCATGGTCTGCAGCTAGTAAATCTACAGCTGCAAACCCGACATTATGGTTAGTTTTCTCATACTTCTTTCCGGGATTTCCGAGTCCTAAAATAAGATACAGTACTATTCTCCTGATTCACCGGCCTTCTTTTCAGTAAGTACAACAACTTCCTCTTCCTCACCTTCCCCTTCAGGAACTTCTTCTTTGTGTGAAGTTATCGTAACAACAGTCTGATCCAGGTCAGAAATAAGTTTAATACCCTGAGATACTACAAGACCACCGACAGGTATGCTTTCATTCAAATTAAGACTGGATACGTCACAGTATATATGTTCAGGTATATCTTTGGGCAGACACTCTATCTCTACCTCATGCATTATCTGTTCAAGCATTCCTCCAAGCCGGACTCCTGGTGCTGTGCCAGCATTTTGAAGGATGACAGGTACAGTCATATGCAGCTTCTCCCCCTGGGTCACTTCAAAAAAATCTATATGATATATCTCTCGTTTTAGTGGATTATCCTGAAAATCCTTTATGAGAACGGCGTGCTTACTCCGGCCTAATTTTATCGTCAGCAATCCGCTTTCAGAAACATGCTTGATTTTTGAATTAAATTCCGCCGAATTTATCGTAATATGCACAGGATCATTTTTACCATATATTACAGCAGGTATTTGTCCTTGCTTCCGGAATCGGCGAGAAGCGGAAGTACCAGTTTCACTTCTTTTTTCACCATTCAGTATTTTATCTTCTGTTACTGTTACCATCATCTTCTCCTTATAATCACAATGAGTACTGGGGCGGCAGGATTCGAACCTGCGATGTCGGCACCAAAAACCGATGTCTTAACCGCTTGACGACGCCCCAACTTTTCAAGAGGCATGTTCATACCTTTCTATTTCATCAAGGCAATGAGCATGCCGCAACTATCGAAGATTATATTTTTTTTTTGAATGTGTCTAGGAGTATATCGAACTAATCATCCATTCATTGATCATTTTGCGGATTCTACCGTTCGAGATTTACCTTAGGGTACATGCATTAGCTTCAGTATAGCAGGATGTTTTAATTTTCCCCTATTTCATCTTCAGGAGTTTTCACATACTCCTGAAGTATCATATCCTGAAGTTTACCACGAAAATCAGAACTGATTGGATGGGCAACATCCTTATACTCACCATTCTTTGTTTTCCGGCTTGGCATGGCGATAAAAGCTCCATTTTTTCCTTCAATCACTTTTACATTATGCACAACAAAAGCATTGTCAAAAGTGACGGTAACATATGCTTTAAGCTTGCCCTCAGTTGTCACTCTTCTAACCCGGATGTCAGTGATTTCCATAGATCCTCCATGCTACTTTTCGACTTCTATACAATTTATTAACAATTCTTTCTACAAGCATTACCATTTTCTGAATCAAAAAACAAAAACCAAGAATAAACAGAAAATATCAAAATATCTAATTTTGCATGTAGAAGTATTGTAACCCCCATATTGTGGAATCGCAAGTATTTATATCACAGAACTTGCAACGAATATCTATTTGTTTCTATCTCCTGCACACTCCTCAAACAAATAATCATTCACTGACAGAATTTTACTGCATAAACTTCTGCATTTTCCGTTAGATTCCGTCTCAGGTCCAGCGAAGCCCTTACGGCCTGTTCTTCAGAAGAGAAAAGACCGTAATACGCGGCACCGCTGCCAGTGAGAGAGGTAAATAAAGCATTATGATTTCTAAGTTCCATTCGTATTTTTTCATAAACAGGATTACTGCTGCAGATTATCGGTTCAAAATCATTAAAAAAGGGCCACTTCCCAGGTGGCTGCAGAAGGAAAATACCAGCAGATAAAGAGGTAATACGGTCAGACAATTCAGTTTGACTATGTTGTAAAGGATCCGCAGAATTCTTTTCCGCATATCTGCTATAATCTTTTTTTCGCAGGGCATCAATTCTGTAATAGGCCTCAGCAGTTGAAACAGTAAATCCAGGATAGATCAGGGCTATCCAATATTCAAAATAAGGTTGGCTGACTGCTGCTGATAAACCTATGGGAGAAACAACTTCACCTTTGCCTGTTACAAAAGCCGCAGTTTCATTACGAAGAAAAAAAGGAATATCACTTCCTAATTGAGATGCAAGCAAATTCAGGTATTCATCGGTAAAGAAAAAACCGGAAGCCTGGTTCAATGTCTTAAGCAGGACTGCAGCATCACTAGACCCACCGCCAAGACCGCTTCCCATTGGTATCCCTTTCTCCATTTCGATCAGAACCCTTAAAGGAAAACCGGAACAGTCAGAAAACAGTTTCGCAGCTTTATACAGAATATTCTCTTTTTCAGGAATCCCGGAATTGTCGATTATTCTACATGAAAAATCATCAGCATCCTCTGCATGCAGCAGAATTCTATCATAAAGAGAAATTTTCTGAAAAATAGATTCTATCCCGTGAAACCCATCCTTTCGCCTTTCAAGCACCTTTAAATGCAGATTAATCTTTGCGGAAGCTTGTATTTCCTGATAAATTTTCATAGTGATACGATAACCTAATGAAACATACTTGTCAATTTTCAAATTAATTATTGACATACTCCAATTTCATGGCATATTTTTAGATTAGGTGTGTGTTTTCGGCAATATCTTAATGATTTATTGTCTTCTGCTTAACGCTGTATCAAGGAAACAAATTGGAATAACGGGGGAAGTGCTTTATGGATAATTTCGACAATGACGATTCATTTCTTGATGATTACATCGATGATGATTTTGATGACAATCGACCCGTATTTGATGAAGAATTCATGGATGAGGACTTACTTGAGGATGAATTTGATGACAGTCTGACAGATGAAGATGTTTATGACGAAGACCATCTCAATGAAGAAGGTTTTCATATTGAACATGATGATATGGATGACGAGAGTTATTCATCTTCACAGGGATTTGATTTCGACGATTACGAATAGAACTTACTAATAGAACGAGTAAAATAAGTTTCTATTATCCGTAAACGCAGGTATCATGCAGGTTAAAAACTCATCTGGCTTCCAAGGTGATCATATCCCCTTGGTGCCAGAGTTTATCCAAATCATAAAAGTCTCTTTTTTCTTGAGACATAAGATGAACAATAAAATCTCCACAGTCCATCAGTTCCCAACCGTTATCATCAATCTGCTTATGTTTATGAAAGATTTCCACAGATTGGTCCGCCAGAAAATTACGCAGCTCTTTAACCAGTCCACGAAGGTGCCCAGTACTCATAACTGTTGTTATGATAAAAAAACTTGTCCAGGTGCTGACTTGTGAAACATCAATAAGAACAGTATCTATTCCTTTATGATCATTAAGCATTTTTGCAGTTTTTACTGCTAAATCGTGAATTTTATCAAAATTGTTATCAACCATTCGTGTCTAAAACCAATCCTCTTATTTCTTTTTGCTTTTTCTTTTTGCTATGACAGATTCTCTTATACTCAACCCGTCAATTATTCAATTATGGCAGAATGATACCTGCTCTCATTCCCTCTCAAGTACCGATTTGATTTGATCAATATATTCTCTCTCATAGAAATAGCCCTTTACCGCATTATTGTCAATCAGCAAACACGGCATATAGACTAAGTCGGATTCGCCCGAATCGAGCATTTTTAAAAGCGTCCGCAGTAAACCTTCAGGTACTGAATCTCCGGATACGGCTAGAATATGACTGAACACTTCCTCTTCTAGAAAAAAGGATGCGTTATTAATCAGTATTGCAGAATACTCAATAATTTCTTCCTCAAATGATTGCTGAGCCTCTACTGTATCCGACAGGAGGTAATCTCCACTTACAGCTTCAAGAATTTCAAGCAGATTTTCTGCCGGACGGCCGGTAAAATCAATAAAATAATCTGCGGAAATGGCAAGAATATCCTGAATAGCTTCTCTTATCTGATAGCCTTTCTGAATATCAGGTTCCAATCCAGCTGCCTTAATGGGGATCAACACTATTCTTCCACTGCTTTGATTAAAAAGAATCAATGCTGCTGAGGAAACGAATTTTTCAGAGCCGGACAATCCATGACCGACATTCCCGATTATGAGCATTTCCCTGACCTTATCATCATCCACAGAGGTACAGGATGCTGAAAAGAACAATAAGATTACTATACTGCAGAACAAGGCACTTTTTTTTCTATTTTTCATAGCCTGCCATCAGCCCCTGCCTGAGTTGATGATGAAGGATTAATGTTGATTCTGCTATGGTTTTTCTTTTTACAGATAAATAGGGAATAGTATCATCAAGAATCTCAAGCACCATGGCCTCAGGGCTCTCCAGTTCTTCCAGACGAGCTTTTTCATGCCGAGTGATATGTTTCCTGCTCTCTTCAATAAAATCCGCTGTATAGATGATGTAACCCAGTCTACCCATCTTTACCGAACCAATAGTATGCCAGCGTATAGCAAGGAGAATCTCATTATCAATATAGGGTATATATTTTTCCAATTCCAAAGCTGCAGCCGCCCCATGAAGAAGCATGGGATTCTCCAATTCACATTTCTGTGGTTGGCAGCGATTTGATTGGAGGACGGTTGCCAGAATTTGTTCGCCGCTCCATTCTCGTGCATAATCATGCCAGACTGCTGCTATTTTTGCTTTCAGACAATCTACCGAAAATCTTTGTGCAAGCCGTACTGCAACTTTTAACGTCAATAAAGAATGTTTAAACCGGCTCTGGGAAACGCTTCTCCTAACTATCTCCTCAAGAATAGTATAGTCGGTTTCTTTTAATGTATGCATAGACGGCATCTGGCATTAAGTCTCCTGTTTTTTCCCCGGACCCTAACTTTTCACGGATAAGGCTTGATGACACTTCCATGATAGGATTATCAAGTACGGTATACAGGCATCCTTCAGGAACTATAATATTTTCCGGTGCAGTCTGCTCTCTTCTGGCAATAATAAACATAACAATTTCCCTCAGCTGCTCCCATTTGTACCAGGAAGCAAGATCGGGAGCCAGATCGTCACCAATCACGAATCCTAAAAGTCCAGAAATACTGTACATTTGATAAAGGTAAATAACTGTTTCAAACGAATAGGAATACCCGCCCCTTTCTATCTCACACCGTTCAATTATAACTTCTTTACCCTGCAGATTCAAAGACTCTACAGCCAGTTCAAGCATAGCTATACGGTGTTTGGCAGATATTCTTACCCCTTCCCCCTCATGCTTATGAGACGGTCGATTGAGGGGAACAAAAATAAGTCTTTCGTAATTTTCAGCATTCAGTATCTGCTGAGCCAGGTACAGGTGTCCATTGTGAATAGGATTGAAGCTTCCGCCGATAACGGCAGTTTTTTCAGACTTCACGATCCTTCTCCGCTCGATCGTCGTTTTGCACAGATAAATCTTCGTTAAAGGAGTTTTCTGGTACTTCAGAAAGCAGCTTTCGGAAAACTCTTCTCAATTCCGGTATCCCTTCACCAGTATAAACTGAGATCGGACAGATATATTCATCCGGATAGAGAGACTTGAGTTTTGTAACATTATCTTCAGTATCAGGTACATCTATCTTGGTAGGAACCAGTACTCGCTGTTTTCGGGCAAGTTCTGCCGAGTAAGTTTCCAGTTCAGCCTGAAGTGTGGTAAAAGCTGATTCAAAGCGATCATCACTGACATCAACCAGAAAAGCCAGTATCTCTGTTCGTGATATATGCCGCAAAAAGGTATACCCCAAACCGGCCCCCTGTGAAGCTCCTTCAATAATCCCGGGTATATCTGCCAGAATTATATCACGATCATCATAGGTGAAAACACCAAGATGGGGAATTTTAGTGGTAAAAGGGTAATCGGCCACTTTTGAATTGGCGTTTGTAAGAAAATTGAGTAGTGATGACTTTCCAGCATTGGGAAATCCCACAAACCCTATGTCAGCAATAATCCTGAGCTCTATATGCACGCGCAGTTCTATTCCCTCAATTCCAGGTTGGGCATACCTGGGAGCCTGGCGCTTGGAGGAACGAAAATGCCAGTTTCCTTTCCCTCCCTTCCCTCCTGAAATAAAAAGCCAACTCGTTTCATTAGTGAGATCTTTAAGTATTTGTCCGGTATCTTTATCTTTGATCAACGTGCCTGGCGGAACAGGGATCTCAATATTCCCACCATCACTGCCGTGTCTTCGGGCACCCCGTCCCGGCTGTCCATGCTGAGCTCGAAAAACCCGTTGAGTTTTCAAATGCTGAAGGGTCCTGAGATTTTTTTTAACGACAAAGATTACGTCACCGCCCTTGCCGCCGTCACCCCCGTCAGGCCCCCCTTTGGGGACATACTTCTCTCTTCTGAAGGAAACAGAACCATGGCCTCCGTTACCGGAGGCTATATCAATGTAGGTTTCGTCTGAAAATCCAAACATAATATATGTAGTTATTGTACACCGGAAGTTTTACTAATTTCCGGAAATTGAAAAAACAATTTATTCAGCTACGATGGATACGTAGTTACGGTTCATGCGCGTAGAGAAATCAACTTTTCCACTTATTTTTGCAAATAACGTAAAATCGCGTCCGCAGCCGACATTTGTTCCCGGGTGAATCTTCGTTCCTCTCTGGCGAACGATGATTTCTCCAGCTTTTACTACCTGTCCGCTGAACCGCTTGACGCCCAGCCGTTTAGACTCGGAGTCTCTGCCGTTTTTAGAGCTTCCGCCCCCTTTTTTATGTGCCATGAGTATTCTCCTGAATTAGTTATTTTGCTTGAATGTCCTGAACAGTTAACACAGAATACTTCTGCCGGTGTCCTTGCTTCTTACGATATCCTTTTCTTCGTTTGAATTTAAGGATTGTAATTTTCTTTCCCTTAACCTGTTCGTTTACTACAGCTGTTACTTTTGCTCCCTTGACATAGGGATTGCCTACTTCTGTCGCATCACCATCAGATATCATGAGGACTGACTCAAACTCGAGCACATCGCCGGGTTCTTTGTCAAATCTGTCTACCGTAAGTTGTGCACCTTCAAGTGCTTTGTATTGCTTGCCTTTAATTTCTACCAATGCGTACATGAACACTACATCCTTATCTTTATTTGTACCTGTCATTTGTTTTGCAGGATACCTTATATCATATGGCATCAAACAGGTCAATACTCACATTCCGATCCAATAAAAAATCTGCAGCTACATCTTCTCCAAAAAGGGAATTCCTATTAATGCAAAGGCGTTTTTAAGGACCTGAAGCACCATTTCAGATAATACAACCCGGGCAAAAGTCAAACTGTCGCTACCGGCACGTAAAATCTGGTGATCATGATAGTACTTGCTGTACAAGCGGGATAATTCATACAGATAAGCAGAAATAACCGTTGGATTAAGTTCTTTGCCAGCCTGCTCGACAACATCAGGAAAAAGAAGAACCTGCTTTATCAGTTGATGCTCCTCCTGAAGATTAAGCAGCTCAGCATTAAAAACAATGGAATCTCTTTTTTGACTTCCATCGTGAAGGGTGTCATACTTTCTCAACATACTTGAAATCCTGGCTCCCATATATTGGAGGTAAGGACCAGTATTGCCATTAAAAGCGATGGATTCTGCAGGATTGAAAATCATATCCTTTGCCGGACTTACTTGGAGCAAATAGTAATTCAGGGCCGCCTGTGCAATTGCGGCTGCTGTTCCGTCAAGATCTTCAACCTCATCCTGACGATTTTTCTCAATTATTTCCAATCGGGCAAGTTCGGTAAGTGTTTTAATTAAGTCATCGGCATCCACCACAGTTCCTTCACGGGATTTCATTTTCCCTTCAGGTAAATTAACCATGCCGTAAGAGAGATGATAGAGGTTTTCAGCCCAGGTTATTCCCAACTTCCGGAGTACATGAAACAACACCTTGAAATGATACTGCTGCTCCGAGCCGACAACATAAATCAGCTTATCGAACGGCCAGTCCTCATGACGGGCTACTGCCGTTCCTAAATCCTGTGTCAAATAGAGGGTCGTTCCGTCACTCCGAAGCAATACCTTCTTATCAAGCCCAATCTCCTCCATATCTACCCAGACAGAACCATCTTCCTCACGGTAGAAGACTTGACTTTCGAGCCCTCTGTATACCAGCTCTTTACCAAGCGTGTAAGTTTTGCTCTCATAATAGATATCATCAAAGATCACCCCGGTTCTGGCATAAGTTTCAAAAATGCCGTCTATTGCCCATTTATTCATTAGTGACCAGAGTTTTACTGTTTCCTCATCGTTCTGCTCCCACTTTACCAGAAGCTCCTGGGCTGATTTTTCAGCATCCTTATGCTCTTTTGCCCATGTATTAAACTTCACGTAATAGTTTCCCACAAAATGATCGCTCTTAATCCCTGTTGACTGAGGTGTTGCACCGTCAGAAAATTTTTCATAAGCAAGCATTGACTTGCATATATGGACACCCCGATCATTGATAAGATTAACCTTCCTGACCACTGCCCCATTTGCTTCAAGTACTGCTGCAGTACTCATGCCGATTGAATCATTTCGCAAATGGCCAAGGTGCAGAGGCTTGTTTGTGTTCGGACAGGAAAATTCTATCATTACTTTTTCCCCCTCCATTGAACGGCTGCAGCCGTAGCGACTCCCTTTATCTGCTATTTCTTTGCAGACCCGCTCTGCGTCCCTGCTGAGATTCACATACATGTTCAGGTACGGCCCCTCCGCCAGTACTGCCCCGGCTGGAATCTCCTCCATCTCATTCATCAGGACAGCAATTTTCCCAGCTATTTCTTGCGGTGACTTCCGGAAGATTTTTGCCAGGGGAAAAAGAGGGAGGGCAAAATCACCCAGTTCCGGTTTTGGGGGAACCTGAATAACCAACTGCACCGTATCAAGAACTGAAGGATTGATTTCCAGTGATTCTGCATAGGAAGCCAGCGCTTTGGCAATTACCGCTTCCCATCTCTTTTTAATGCTGTTCATAAAATTTATCCTGTTAGATTAATGAAATTGGTTAAAGACTATATGAAACAGCGCCCGGTTTCAATCACCTGCTGTTCAAAAAGAATTATCACTTATCGGATACCTGTCAATTTTATTGTATTTCTTATATTAAAAAATCGCCTCTTCAATCTGAAAAATCGACAAATGAAGCTCCTGCAGGTTTACCAGAACAGCATTTACCGCCCCGATCAGTATCCATAACAGCCCTGCATACTCGGCCTCTGACGGCCTGTCCGGTTTCAGGGACTCCGAGAATCTGCAAATGGAGATAATTGCCGGAAAGTCCTGTCCAATACCCGTTTTTCTCCTGCTCGAGAAGAACATTAACAACTTTTCCCTTCCACCGCTCGAGATAAGCAGCATGCTGCTGCATGGAAAGCTGTCTGAGTTCTGCTGCCCGTTTATCCCGAATAAATTCAGGGACCCGATTCCCGACTTCATAGAGATCAGTTCCCGGCCTTGGAGAAAAGGGAAAAACATGTATTTGAGAAAAATCCAGCGTTCTCATAAGTGCAAAAGTATCCGCTGCATCCTTATCCTGCTCAGTAGGCAAACCTGCGATAATATCGGCGGCTATGAAAGGATCATCTTTAACGGCTCGCAGCCTGGTAACTGCTGCGGTAATATCTCGCGTCGTATAATTTCTATTGACTGAACGAATAATCCGATCGGAACCGGACTGAACGGGAATATGGAAATGAGGCTGTACGAGCGGATGTCCGCAGAGTTCTGAAAGGTCATCAGTAATCATGTCAGGCTCAAGTGAAGACAAGCGAATCCGCGCTGTACTGAGTTTTCCAAGAAGAACTCGCAGCAGCCCCTCCAATCCCTCTCCCTGCGATCTGTATGCTGTAATATTTACTCCGGTTAATACAATTTCCCGGTAACCTCGCCTTTCAAGATCCAGGGCACGGTTAACGGCCTCATCCTGATTCAAGCTTACAGCTTTTCCCCGCGCGAGAGTTACCCGGCAATAGGAGCACGAATTATCACAGCCGTCTTCAATCTTTAGAAAAGCCCGCGCATGATACTGAAATGTGACTGCTTTATAGCTGAAAGGGTTTGCCGGCTGCATAGCTGCATCAGCATCAGACCCAAACGGCTCAGCAGCCCATTGGGTTGCTGCTTCTGCGAGCGTCAAACCTGCTTCCATTTGTACTTTTATTAACTGTGGAAGCTGAAGAATTGCCGGTTTGCGGATAAGCGGTACAATCATGATGGATCCAGGAAGTTTTTTCAGATCATCTGGATCCATTTCAGCATAGCACCCTGTTATGATGACTAAAGGGGCATTCTGAGCTGAAGCAAATTTTCTTATCATTCTCCTGGCTTTCTGCTCTGCTTTTGTAGTCACAGTACAGGTATTTACAATGTACAAATCTGCAGGATCTGTGTGTGTGACAATTTGAAAGCCATTAGCGCTGAATGCATCTGCCAAGGCTTCGCTTTCACACTGATTAAGCTTGCATCCGAGAGTATAGACTGCTGTTCTTAACAATTTATTCCCCCGAATCAGCCTGGGAAAGCAGGTCCATTGTTTGCTCAATTGAATTTTTAAGCTGCATCCGCATGTCATGGGTAAAAGGGTTATAGCGCTGCAAGTCAAAAAACAGCTGCAGAGGGTCGTTACAGGTCTGCTCCACTATTTCCAGCAGATTTCGATATCCTACAGTTCCGATCCTGCTCTTTTCAAGGTGGAGTTTATCAAGGACCCGTCCTACAAAATGGGTTATGCCTTGAGTAAAAGCAGCCTCACGATCATGTTCCTCGGGAGTCATTTCAATTACGTCAAGTTTGAATTCCCTGAAAAAGCTCAGCCATTTGTTTCGGGTGTCTTGATCTAACCTGCCGGAAGAAAAAACTAACGGCAGTCCTGCTGTCCCGTTCTTGCCCGAATCCGGTCCAAACATAGGATGCGTTGCAAGAAATTGAACGTCCGGTGCAAGAATTTCACTCATGAGAGCAACCGGATACGTTTTAACAGAACAAGTATCAATTATGAGGGTCCCCGGCCTGATCTTGGAAGCCAGCGATTCCAGAACATTTTTGAAAGCAGATATTGAAACACATATAAATATAGCTTCACAGGTGAGCAGTTCTTCTAGAGAACACCGTGAAACCTTTTCCGGGGCTGATTTGTCTTGTGAGCGATTATATGCTAAAACGGTATGCTGTTCGGCTAAAACCTTTGACCAGAAATACCCGAATCTACCGAGTCCGTAGACGCCAATTTTCATGAGCCAATAATAATGAATTATGCCGCAAGCCGCAAGATGCCGGCAGGAAAGCCTTGTCTGAATTTTAGTGTATAATGCTCCCTTTTTCATGCTGACATTAGCAGCGAATTATGGTAGGGTTGCTGTGGTTGCAGTGCATATTCCTCAATATTTCATTTCTGGTTAATAAACAGATTTATAAGTGAACCTGCCTGCATCTGTAAATACCCTCCACCTACTGACAGGAGTTACGCATGACATTCGCAGAAAAAATGAAAAACAAAGCCCGGGATATGAAACGGACACTCATACTTCCCGAAGGAACCGAACCCCGGACACTGGCAGCTTCCAGAATTATTCTTGATGAGCAAATTGCCGTAAAAGTAATCCTCTTAGGCAATCCTTCCCGCGTCAGCACCGCAGCAAAAGAAGTCGGAATTGATCTCAGCGGCATCGAAATAATAAATCCCGGAACATCAGTTGATCGAACTCGCTATGCTGCTGAATATGCATATCTCAGAAAGCATAAAGGTCTGACTGAAGAAGATGCCTATCATCAGATTATTGACCCGCTTAAATGGGGAGCTATGACTGTTCGCCTTGGAGATGCTGATGGAATGGTAGCTGGAGCAGAAAATTCTACTGGGAATGTTCTTGTTGCCGCATTCACCATAATCAAAACAAAACCTGGAACGAACTATGCTTCTTCTTCATTTATTATGGCCACTGACAAAACTGATTTAGGAGCTGGCGGCAATTTTATTTTTTCTGACTGCGCAACAATTCCGGATCCTACAGCAGAACAGCTTGCTGAAATCGCTGAAGCTGCTTCCGATTCCTGTCGAATCTTCCTTGATGCAGAGCCGATAACAGCTTTTCTCTCTTTTTCCACTAAAGGGTCAGCCTCCCATCCTGCTGCAGATAAGGTTATCACTGCATATGAACTCCTTAAAGCTAAGCGGCCTGATATCTGCTGTGATGGGGAGCTTCAGCTTGATGCTGCTGTCGTACCTTCTGTGGGAGATAAAAAAGCCCCTGGTTCACCCGTTGCCGGAAAAGCCAATGTGCTGATATTTCCGGATCTGCAGTCGGGAAATATCGGATATAAACTGGTTCAGCGTTTCGCCGGGGCCGAAGCCTATGGCCCGGTTCTGCAGGGGTTTGCAAAGCCGGTAAGCGACCTGTCTCGCGGCTGCAGTGTCGATGATATAGTCGTAACTTCCGCAATGACGCTGGCTCAGTCAAGCAGCAAATAGCCTAATCCAGGAAAGGAGCATCTCTGGTTGGCTATGGCTAACGGCTCACAGTGCCCAACTGAAGTTTCCTGCAAGAAAGTTGTTCAGCCGGTCAACTTTTTTCCTGCATTTCTGGCAATCCGATAGATTTGACTGAGAGTAAGGTTTTCGCCTCTTTCGTTTTCGGGTACGCCGGATTCGGCAAGAATTCTTTCAATCTCTTTCCGTTCAAGGTGAGACAATGATTTACCATGCAGCAAGTTGTTTTTTATTGTTTTTCGCCTTGTCCGGAAAAGATCCCGGGCTATTTCTATGAACATTGAACGGTATTCTTCACAGACGAGAGGCTGGTCACGTTTTTCAAAAACAACAATTGACGAGACAACATCGGGCCGGGGATAAAAATTCCCCGGTTTCAAGTCAGCAAGATGCTCAACAGAATAGTCAATGCTGCAGAGCAGGGAAAAAGCTGAATAGCTTTTTGTCCCCGGAATTGCAGTAATTCTTTGAGCAACTTCCTTCTGAAGGGTAAAAACCATCCTTCGGGGCAGACATTGAGCCTCCAGGAGAGCTGCAATCATTATTGTCCCGACATTATACGGCAGGTTGCCCATAATCCTCGCTGGTTGTTCAAATTCCCGATACCGTATTTCCCATGTCTTGAAAAAATCACCTTCAACAAGAGAAAATAAATCATTGCCCCCGAACATATCTTTCAGAAGGGTACAGAAACCATGGTCAATTTCAAACGCTGTGGTTTTAATCGCCATATTGAGAAGCATGAAAGTCATAGCACCAATGCCCGGCCCGATTTCCCAGACAATTCCCCCGGTTTGCATGCTGTCAAGATCAAGGGCAGCGATGATGTGCTTTCGGGCAGAAGGAGATATGAGAAAATTCTGACCAAATCTTTTTGACATACTCAGCTGCCTTTCCTTCAGCAGAAAGCTTATGGATGACGCTGAGTCGTAATTTACCGAATTATTCATTTTTTTTGCAGCCTTCTCCTTTGCTTTGGACAGCATACTCAATTGCAAGGAAGACGGTCAATAACAGGAAAGTCAATACCAGTGCTCCAATTGATGCAGCGACCCTCCGATCAGCAGGTATCAGCATTACCGGACCCATGCTTATAGTAAAAACAATTTTTTCGATAAACTGATAGATAAGCTCTAAAAGACTGCCAATTGAAAGCATAAGCCAATGAGGAAGCGGCACTAAATACAACATGCTCAATCCCATAAACAGAATCACCGGAAACGTTACTATTATTGAAGAAACTGGACCCATCAAGTATATTTCTCCGAAAAAGCCTATCAGCAAAAAAGCCGCCCCCCCCGATGCGGCAATGGAGGCAGCAGCTCCTGCTCGAATGATTTTTGGTAAGCATCCTGGAAAAAGCCCCTCCAGTCTTTGGTATAATACCCCAATCCCGAACAGCGCAGCATAGGAGAGAAAAAAACCCGCAGACTCAGTTGACGGAGGAAGAATCGCTGCCTGCAAAAGAAATACACCTATCAAGGATCGAAGCATTTTAAGCGGGTCATAAGGATTTCGATAGAAGGACAGAACAACGTGAAGGAGTAGAGCCCTGAGAAGCGAAGGATTAGCCCCTGCGATTCCGACAAACAGTAAAAGAAATCCTGTTACAGAGAATTTTGCAGGATATACTCTCATGAATTTCCCAAAAAACCAGGTCAACATCCCCCCGATAAACTGCAGATGCATTCCGGACAGAGCCAGCAGATGAGCAGCCCCTGCCTCTCTGAAAAGCTTCATAATCGGGTTTGCGCGGTTCTCCTTCCTGCCTATCACAAGAGCTGCTGACAACTCAGCAGCCGAAGGGGAAAGGTCTGAAAAACGATCGTAGACATATTCAATAGCTTTTTTCCTGAATGATCCATAGAGATTTACGATAGACGACTGTGAAGGAATTAAAAAGATTTTACTTCCGAAAAACAAAGGTTTTTCAGAATTTTCACCGAATATCCCTTGCATGAGTATCCGTTCTCCTTGAAACCAGCGACTATCTGAATAAAAGATGGCTGTAATCCTACAGTCAACCGACTGATCAATTTCATAACTTGTTGAATAGAGGTGGGTAATACGTATCTCGGCAATCTGCATTTCACCAGAAAAGAACTGTGAATCAGCTCTGAGCACACCCGCCACTTCATCAAAGGCAGCAGTTTCAATAGAACTATCTTCCATATATAGAAATGATGATGTTTCAGCACGGTTCAATACTGCAGAAGCCAGCAACACTATCGCAAGCAGCAGATACACTCTCAGGGTTCTGCCTTCATGGATTACTGATATCGCAATAAGCATGGCCGAATCGATTAAAAGCAGAACAGCTGCAGTCTCAGTCGGTGCAAATAGAATAACCGCTTCATGCCCTGCGGCAAGAATAGCTGCTAAAATCAATAATGCATCAGTATGCCAGTAAAAACCTTCTTTCCTCATAGTATAATAAACTTTGAAAAAAGAAGTTTTTATTCAAAAACCAGAGAAAAAAAGTAAATTATGGGAAAAAAACTGAGTCCCTTAATTCTATTCTTCTGAAGCCGCACTATTGATTGATAAATAGAGAGCAATCAGTGGCAGATCAATTTTTTTTCTGGCTGCCAGGTGCAGCAGATGAGCTGACATTGAGGTTATTTCTTTACTGGTATTGACAGAGGGTAAGCGTCGAAGGATTTTTTTCTGCTGCTCATTTTTTTCGAGCAGAATTCCGATATAATCAGCTGCTTCCATATTTAACCCATGCCAAGGAAGTAATGTAAGCCCCCCCTCTTCACCGCAAACCTTATCTGCCAAGGTAATTGCCGGCATTTCATCATATTCAAGCAAAGTGTTCTCAAGCTCGTGAAGCGCGTCATTCACTATGAAATTCGCCTTCTCAGCCTGAGTTTTCAATTCCATCCGTTTTTTCATTGCAATTTCTGATTTCCGATTTTTGGATGCAGTCCATAAATAAAAAGCTGCTGCTCCAGCGGTTGCCGCAAGTAATTCATCCAATACGGGAATGGGGTCACGAATTACAAAAGAGAGAAAAAAGTAGATCACCAGAAAAGCAGCTGCAGAGTTCAGCAGTCGTGGAATATATTTTAATTCCTGAATCCAGCTGTCGACCCCGTGGTCTATTTGTTTGTAAAGTTCATAGAGATAATCATCTTTCTCACTCTGGGTGATTTCACTCGAGACAGCAGTAGTAACAACTTCATCGCTATCCCATTTCGCTACCTCTTTTTTTTGAAGAAAAGGATGAAGATACAGTGTTCTACCATAAGTTCTTTTCAGCAGATAAAAACCTCGCATGCTTGGCCGCCTCTTGTAATAAGCAGTATTATAATATGCAAATGCTTTCAGTATTGTTTATCACGAACGCACCTGCCTTTAATAATATAGCATAAAAGCGGGACTCCGGCAATTTTGATCTTAATCTGACAGCTTTTGATGAACAATTTCTTCCATTTGCTGAATGACCTTCCTATTGTGGAAATCTCCAAAATCAAACATGGGAATCAACTTTTTATACAATGGCTTAATGAAACTGCGTAATCGCTTTTCATCTTTTTCCATTGAGGACTTACCTCTCAAGAGAAGAACTGTTACTGCTGCAGGGGAATAATATTCCCCGACCTCAATAAAACCGAATTTCTTATAAAGATTTATTGTTTTTTCATCATCACGAAATACATCAATTACTAGATTATCAACACCAACAGATCGGGCGAGAAGATAGACCAGCATGATCAGCCCTATTGATACGGCAGAATTTCTTGCTTCCGGCAGAACCGCAAGTCTAATTATCTCCCCACTGCCTTTTTGGGGAATCAGTTCTGTAATATCGAAATTCTCACCTACCGGCAGCGGCCATATTTTATCTGAAGTAAGAAGCGAGACAGTTCCAACCGGATGGATACCCCGATATGCAAGGATATGCATGGCATCTTCATCAAATGTACGTTGAATGGATTCTTCAATGTATCCTTTTTCACCAATGAGAACTTTGCGCTGTAAATAGAAGATGTCGTTCAATGCCGTTTCGTCATCCCTTACCAATGAAAACCTGATTGCCGTCTTCCCCTCCTCGTTAACAGGAAATATAGCCGAGAAGGCCGATCCGATACCAACCGTACTGCGCACCCGCAACCTACCGTACATTTTTTCAACCAGATTAAAACAGTTGGATAGACCAAGCCCTGTACCAGTTCCTGGTGGTTTAGTGGTAAAGAAAGGAGTAAATATCTGGTTCATATCCTCCGGGGGAATGCCGCAGCCGGTATCTTCAACGGTTATGTAAACAGAACCTGAATCTTCATAACAGATAAGGGTAAGGTCTCCCATTCCATCCATTGCTTGAATAGCATTAACAATCAAATTGAGAAACAGCTGCTGTAGATCACTTTCATGGGCCTTAATATGCGGTAATGCATGATAATTTCTTCTCACATGAATACCCTGAGAATCTATACCCCTTGTGGCCAACCGCAGGGAAAATTCAAGTACCCGGACTATGTCAACTTCCTGAAGCTCTTTTTCCTCTTTGCGGGTGTAAACTGAAAGCTCTTTGATAACATCGGCAGCGTTCATTGCATATGAAAGGATATCATCAGCGTATTCTTTCAACGAGGACCCTTCAGCGAGCTCTGAGAGGATAATCTCGGCAGTTCCTGCTATTCCGGCAAGGGGATTGTTCAGCTCATGAGCAATTCCCGCAGCAAGAGTTCCAATTCCAGCCATTTTTTCAGTCCGAATTAAATCTTCCTGCAGCCTTTTCTGTTCGGTCACATCCCTGATTATTTCTACAAACACCATTTTCTGATTCTGTGGAACCCTGACATTGTTAAACTGAAATAGATAGATACTGTTCTTAACTTCAGCCTCTATCTCAATCATCCCCCCGCCATGGAGACAGTCCAGGGATTTGCAGTAGGAACATGGGCGATTGCGTCCGAAAAATGCACGATAGCACTTCTGCCCGATAAGCTTTTCTCTTGGTTTACCAAAAAACATTGTGGCAGCGTTATTGATCTCTATAATGGTAAAATCGACATTTGTCATGGCTACAGGAAGAGCTATTCCGTTAAAAATTGCTTCCAGTTTACTGTTGCTCAGATACAGTTCATCTCCCTGAGCCTTGATGTGTTCAAAAGAGAGAGCATTTTTAAGTGAAAGAGAACATTGGGCAGCAAGAATTTCCAGAGCTTCAATCTCATATTTTGAAATCATGCTCTTGTTTTCCGGAAAACTGCTGATAATATAGCCTGATATTTGCTTACGATATACCAGCGGAATAATAATATCAGCCGGGGGGAGCTGAGGACTTACTTCATACGCCTCTTCACGATGGATAGAATAGATAAGCGAGCTGATATCCCGGGAACGGGACAGCTCGACTTCATTCTGCAGAACCCGGGTAAAATCAAGTTCTACGGTTTCACCCAACCTGGTTTTTGTGCTGCAGTTATTATTGGAGAGAAGAATAAAACCGTTCTTGTCATCCTTTATATCCTGAACCAGGAAAACTGCCCATTCCGCCTTCAGCCCTGAGGATAAGCTGGATACTACTTCATCTCCCAGCTCATTCAATTCAATAACTGTAGTAAGTTTCTGGCTGAGTTTACTTATAGCTGCCTGGTAGGGATGTCTTTTAGGGATTATAACAGTATCAATTATGTAGGCCATCAAGCTTCGGAGCGGTGAAGTTATGAGAGCCGTGGTAACGCCAAGGAGAATAGACAGCGGCAGAATATCATAAGGGGCAAAGCTCGGCCGCAGAACTCTGATAAAGAGCAGTATAAGATAAAAAATAACTGAAGCAGCCACTGATAATATTACCACCAGCATAATTCGCAAGGCTACACGGGAATAGTTTACCAGTTTATATCTATAAATGGTGTAAAAAAGGAGACCGGCATTAATACCCGCAGACAATACATCCACCGGATAGATACCAAGAGCCGGGATGAGATTGAAGAGTATCCCAACCAACATTATAACCGTGCCAAGCAACGGCAGCCGTAAATTCTTTCTTATTACGGCACTGCTGTTAAGCTTGCTTTCATAAATCATGATACCCAGGGAAAAGATAAGAAACACATAACTTATCGAATAAGCTCCGATGGCACCGTCGCCAAGTTTATAGTAGAACACGTTATCCTGAGTAAATCCGACGTCAGTTACTATGGTTCCTGAAAAGTTGAAATACATGAGGGGAATAAAAAGCAGATAACTGAGAACAATGAAAATAGTGTAGCTTCGGTTGTGCAGGCCCATAATGTTTACCACAGAATGGATGAGTGTGAAGGGAACGGCCAGCAGACCGACAAGCATTATTTTATTCCAGGCTAGCGGAGTAAGGATGTGACTATTCAGATGCATCATAAAAGAACCAAAGCTCCAAATGGCTATGGCCATCACATAAACCTGAAAAGACCAGTAAAATCGCTCCTTACGATATTGGGTAAACCCGAATATTGCGAAGAAAACGTATAAAATAAATGCCATTGCAGGAATTATAGTAGATATATCAATAATCATAGGGTATCCTTACTTTAATAAATCTTGCACTTTCGTCATTTTACAGGAAAAACAAAGATTTGGGTAAATTAATTTTATTTATACTTTCGGGCTATTTACTGCTGATTATTCATGATTACTCGCAAATAAAACGGCGGCGGTTAATTTCTGCCCTTACCTACCCGGGGTATCTGCTGATACTACTCACCTACATCAGTATTGTCCATACCTATCAAATAAGAACTGATACTGTCCTTTTTATTACAGGAGGACTGATAGCCTTAATTGTGACCTTTACCGCACTTCTTATTTTTTCGGTCTTTATAGAAATCCCTCTCGGCACATCCGGAAAAAACACCCCTTTGGGCAGCCGAAAGAATGAAGAACCTGATAGAAATGCGTACGACCAGGGTACCTATAAATTATCCCGACACCCCGGATTTATCTGGATGCTGGCTCTGAATCTCTCCCTTTCCCTATTATTCAGCAATCTGGAAGTATTAATTTTACTCAGCTTATTGACCCTTTGCAATCTAATTCTTATCATTATAGAAGATAAACTTATTTTTCCGGCAATTTTCGGGGATTATGAAAAGTATAAGCAAAAAGTTCCTTTCCTTCTGCGGTTGCCGTTTTTCTAAGGTTGATATGATTATGATAGAGGAGAAATCAGATGGCTTATCATATTGCTGCAACTGATGATGATCCGGCAATACGCAAAATACTGAATATCATTCTTTCCAAAGAGGGTCATACAGTATCCGTCTGCGAAAATGGGGACCATCTTATGGCCCTTCTCAAACAGAGCAGGGATCCGATTGACTGCATACTGCTCGATATAAAAATGCCGGGTATCTCCGGAATGGAGCTTCTGGGAATTCTCGGCAAAAAGTATCCGACAATCCCGGTTATCATGCTGACAGCCTTTTCCGATCTTGATACTGGTATGAAAGCCATAAGGAGCGGTGCTGAGGATTATCTTTCCAAGCCGGTGCGTAAAAGTGAACTGCTGAGCCGCATCAATGAAGCTGTGCTCAAAGCTAAAAAAAGAACTGATGAAAAGCAGAAAGCTCAAAAAATAAGTGAGCAGCATAAGATTCTTGAAGATCAGCTGATAGAAACTCATCACTCAATCACACGAACAATGATGGCAACCATCAAAGCTTTTTCCGAAACACTTGAGCAGAAAGATCCCTACACCCGGGGACACTGCAGCAGGGTAAGTGCAATATCTCTCAATATTGGCAGAATGTGTGGATTGAACGATTCTGAAATGACAATCCTCGAAGGCGGTTCGCTTCTCCATGATATTGGTAAAATAGGTATACCTGAATCAATTCTGAACAAACCCGAACGACTTGACCCGGACGAGGTGGAAATCCTCAAAACTCATACTCTGGCAGGGGAGAAAATTCTAAAGTTTATTGATATGTTTGCTCCATATATCCCGATAGTCCGCAGTCATCACGAACGGTATGATGGTAATGGTTACCCGGACGGCATGGCGGGAGAAGAGATTCCGTATCTGGTAAGAATCGTAACGATCGCTGACACATTTGACGCCATGACCAGCGGCAGGTCGTACAGAAAAAGCGTACCCATTGAAGAAACAATATCCGAGATACAAAATAACAAGGGATTGCAGTTTGACCCGGAACTGGTTGATCTGTTCATCAATCACAAGTTATATATTATTAATGCAGTGCCGGAGACCCAACCTGAAATTGAACCAGTCCTCAGTCTCTGAAAATGATTTCAAGATGTTTTTACGCTGATACTGAATAATACTCGGGAAAAAAAGCCGGCTGCGGGGACAGCCGGCAGGGGTTTGGGTTATGGAGGTTTCAACAACCTTCATAATCATAAAATCCGGTTATTCCCGGACCCCATGATTTTTTCCATCGTTTCAGCCGGATTGCCGAATTTACTGAGAAATATCATCGCGGCAATAATGTACGGCTTGTAGCTAGCTTCTTTATACAACGGTATGCGATACCTGTCAAATACCGAAGCAGCTACTTCGCCCTTTTCGCAGCTGACTTTTGAAATATCTGCCGGAAGACAGTGCATATAGAGAGCCTCACCATTTCTGGTAGTCTTCATAAGTTCTTCGGTGCATTCCCAATCCATGAATTCCGCATTATTAGCAAGACATCGGTTTTCGAGAGCTCCGAGATCATCAAATTGCCTCTTTTCAACCAGTTGAGTCCGCTCTTCCATTACGGCAAATGGAGCCCAGCTTTTAGGATATACAATATCGGCATCGGCAAAGGCTTCTTTCATAGAATCCACTCGGGAATAGGATCCGCCGCTTTTTACAGAATTTTCCCTGGCTATGTCTTCGACCTCAGCCATGACACTGTATCCCTCAGGATGGGCAAGCACTACATCCATGCCAAAACGGGAGAATAGACCGATAATTCCCTGCGGTACTGACAGAGGTTTTCCATAGGAAGGAGAATATGCCCAAGACATAGCTATTTTTTTCCCTTTAAGGTTTTCCACCCCGCCGAAATGATGAATAATATGAAGCATATCGGACATAGACTGAGTAGGATGATCGATATCGCACTGCAGATTGACAAGGGTGGGCCGCTGCTCAAGAATTCCATCCTCATATCCCTCCTGTACTGCTGCCGCCACCTCCTTCATATAGGTATGTCCCTTTCCAATATACATATCGTCACGAATACCGATTACATCAGCCATGAAGGAGATCATATTAGCCGTTTCCCTTACAGTTTCACCGTGAGCCACCTGACTTTTCCCTTCGTCAAGGTCCTGGACTTCCAGTCCGAGCAGGTTGCAGGCACTGGCATAGCTGAACCGGGTTCGGGTAGAATTATCCCGAAACAGGGATATCCCAAGCCCGCTGTCAAAAGCTTTGGTTGAGATATTATTTTCCCTCATACTTCTGAGGATATCGGCTGTCTTAAAGACAGCACTGATTTCATCATCATCCTTATTCCAGGTATGCAGAAAATCATTAAGGTACATACCGCCAGTTCCAAGCTTTTTCAGTTCCTGGATCATTTTGTCAATCTCACTTCTTCCCATCAGTCAATCTCCTAAATTAGCGTATTTTTTATAGTTTATGTAATCCAATAAGGATTTTTTCGGGTGTAAAGGGCCAGTCACGAATCCACACTCCGCAGGCATCATGAATGGCGCTGGCTATAACCGGGGCTGCCCCGTTTGTGCTGATTTCTGAGACTGACTTTGCACCGTAAGGACC
Organism: Spirochaetia bacterium; assembly: GCA_021736525.1. Lineage (GTDB taxonomy): Bacteria > Spirochaetota > Spirochaetia > JABMQR01 > JABMQR01 > M55B182. The sequence goes on along the minus strand of JAIPFR010000004.1, from coordinate 13,794 downwards.
ATAGGGGTCATCGGTATCTACCAGAATGGCCTCAAAAACTTCCGGCAATTCACTTATCATGGGAACACCGTAATCGCGTAATGAGGGATTAACACATACTCCATACTCATCCAGCACCATTTCCTCGTAAAGCGAATGCCCTATCGACTTGAGTACCCCTCCATACACCTGGCCAAGAGCCAGTTCAGGGTTGATTGGCGTACCGCAGTCCTGCAAAGCGTAATACTTTTGTACAGCTATACGCCCTGTAATTGTATTGACGGCAACCTGACAGAAATGAGCTCCATAGGGAAAAGCCGAATTATCCGTTGTGAAAGAGGCTGATCCGAAAATCTGCCCGCTCCCGGTTCCGGTAAGGACGTCCTGAGCGATGTTACGGTAGGTAACCATTTTTCCCGTTTTTTCGGAATAGACCTCACCTGGAAATCGAACAGCCAGGTTTTCAGCAGGTTCTTCCAGCATCCGGGCTGCAGTTTCCAGAATTTTATTCCGCAAATCCTCAGCTGCCATCTTTGATGCGCTGCCCGAGAAAAAAGTACCACTCGAAGCATATGCCCCGGTATCAAAGGGAGTATTGTCAGTATCACCGGAAAGTATTGAAACCTGGCTCATATCCACACAAAGAACTTCCGCTGCAAATTTCGTAGAGACGGTATCCAACCCGGTCCCTAAATCCGCACCCCCGGAATGAAGCATGAAGGAGCCGTCAGAAAGAAGTTTTACATCGGCACAGGAATGGTCAAGTCCTGGAAGACCTGATCCCTGCTGTACGATAACTACGCCTTTCCCAATTTTTACGTCAGGGTTCTCAGATGTTTCCCTTGTCCCCCAATTAATGAGTTCAGCACCTTTTACAAGAGCTTCTTCAAGACCGCAGCTCTCTATAAGGGCGGGTGTTCCCTCACGTCCCTCACCCAGGCAGCGAAGGATTTCCAGCATATACCCCTCGCTGACCCTGTTTTTTTCTATAAGTGAAAGCTGATCCATACCCAGTGCATCGGCAAGTTCAGCCAGTGCCATCTGCATGGCAAAACTGCCTTTGGGAGCCCCATACCCCTGATAAGCACCTGTAGGAGGGATATTGGAGTAGTAGGTAGTTACATCAAATAGCACGTTCTCACATTTCACAAGTGGTAAAGCCTTTGAGCATGCGTTCATGGGTACTGTAAGACAATGATTGCCGAAAGGTCCGGTATTAGCCTTCACGTTCATATAGACTGCTGTAAGCGTTCCGTCTTTGCGTGCGCCAAGTTTCATACCGATACGCATAGGGTGCCGGGTACTATTGGCAATAAATTCCTGTTCCCGGGTAAATCGATAGTAGACTGGTCTTCCGGTCTTAAATGCAGCGTATCCGGCTACATCCTCAAGAAGAACGTCTTGTTTTGAGCCATAGCCCCCGCCTACCCGCTCTTTAATCACCTGAATCATGTTCTCACTTATACCGCAGGCAGCGGCCACAATTCGCCGCAGATGCCAGGGTACCTGAGTTGAAGCATGTATTACCAGACGATCTCCATTCATTTTCGCATAAACTACGTGGGTTTCCAGCGGGGTACACTGAATCTGTGATGTTTCGTACTCCCGTTCAATTACGACATCGGCATCGGCAAAGCCTTTATCAATATCTCCAATACCACCGGAAACTCCCGCGGCGATATTTTTATGCGGGTCACCATGAATAGGAAACTGGTAGATAACCTTTCCGTCCCGTTCATCAATATCAGCATTGTATTCATCAAGGTTGTCAGGAGCTCCTGACGCATATTCTACAAAACTCTTATGGACTATCGGAGCATTCTCACGCATTGCGGCATCTATCGATAAAACAGGGGTGAGAATTTCGTACTCAACAGAAATCAAGGCAGCGGCACTCCGCCCTGCCTCTTCAGTCTCAGCGATCACCGCCGCTACACGATCTCCGACATGACGCAGTTTCCTGTTGAACATGCGTCGGTCATACGGAGACGGCTCCGGAAACCCCTGCCCAGCCTGACCGTAATATGTATCAGGGCAATTTTCCCAGGTGATAATATCCACAACACCTTCAACATTGAGGGCTACCTTGCAATCTATTGCTGTTATATACGCATGTGCATGCGGGCTGGTAACCATTGTCAGGATACAGGATCCAGGTTCCACCATATCCTCGACAAATGATTTCCATCCGGCAACAAGCTTCTTTCCGTCTATTTTCGGTTTAACTTTTCCAACATGCTTCAGTTCCTCCCGAAATTCAGGAATGATGTCACCATGGTATGCTCTGTTCTCAAGACGTGATTTTGCAAGTTCCACAGCATTGTAAAACTGTTTATAGCCCGTAGCACGATTGAATAATCCGGACAATGCATCCCTGACAGCCTCAGGGGTGGGGTTCGGATCTCTGTCGAGCAAGTCAGTTAAGAGCAGCGCTGCTGCTGGAGAGTTAAATCCCGACTGAACGACACCAGCATCTACCATTGCCTGCTGAATAACGGAAAGTTCACGTCCCTTGGTCAATCCTTCCGGAGTGGTAATATCACAGCCCGCTATCTGTCCGGGAATCAGCAGTGAGGCGTATTTTGGGATTCCATTAACCAGGATAGTATCACTTCCGGCAAATCCTTCTCCATCATCACTGTTTCTAACAGCAATATATCCTTCCCGTTTAAGTACTTTCTGTAAAGATTCTCCTGCTTCGCACGACAAGGTCTTTTTTCTATTATTGATAATACATGAAATATCCATGGACGACTCCTTACAGTTCACTTCCCCGTCCAGCCTTTTCCAGACCGCGGGAATAGAGTTGGGCAACGGCAGTACCGGCAAGATACTTTTTATATTCAGCTGAACCGGTAAAGTCGGAAACTGCAAACGTCGCCTTTGATACAACTTCCTGAAGCTCTGACGCTGTTTGTATGACGCCTTCGCTCAAAGCGCTCTCTATATCCGGAAGCCGATACACCGTTCCGCCCTCATGACTGCCAACCCCGGTACCACCCAGGGCGATACGCACATTTCTCAAAGGTCGGGCATCAGTCTTGGAAAAATCAGCACCAAAGCCGGCAGTAAGCGTTACAGCACCCTGGACACTTTTCGAAAACCTTTGAGAAGCGGCAAAACGGCCAGGTTTATCGAAGACTACACGAACAATAAGGGAATCACGATACATTTCAGGATGTTCAGTAAATTCTCTGATGGGAACACTCTCCTCATGCTCCAATTCTTCGGATCCAATATCTGCCAGAATCAGACGAACCTTTGCCGCCGTCAGAAAAGGCAGCAGGTAGGAATCAGGGAGTCCGCAAGCAATATTCCCGCCAATAGTTGCTGAATTTCTGAGGGTTCTCGATCCTGCGTACCTTAGCGCCTCGGAAAAGTCAGCTGGTACAGATTTCCAATCCAAGGCTTGCTGAAAGGTGACACAGGAACCCAGTTCGAAGCCTTTTTCATTTTCATCAATACGGTTCAGTCCCAGATCCTGAAGATCAATAACCACAGCATAAGGGTGCAGGGTATTCAGCCTGTTAATATCGGTTCCTCCTGCAAGGTAACCTGCCTTAGCTCCATGAAGGGCTTTTATTTCAAGCGCCTCCTTAATACTGGAAACTCTTACATAATTCTCAATCATACTCTGTACCTCCTGCCGGCAGAGCCGGATCTACATCAGCCCGGCCGCCTGAAGAAGACGAACTGCGGCTTTATTACCTTTTTCTGCCAGCAAGGCTTCATCAACTCCCAGCAAATGTCCATTTTCCACCACTATCCTGCCATTTACAATGGTATAAAGGGCCTCATGATTATATCCGGTAAAAAGCAAGGCTGCCAGCGGATCAGAATGGGAGCCGGCATACTCGAAGCCGCTTACATCAAAAATTGCCGCATCGGCACTGAAGCCCGGTTCAAGCTTCCCGGATCTCGTAAAACCCAGCATCGCTGCTCCATTCGGGGAAGCAATCTCGAAGACTTCCGGTACCCGTATCCCACTGCTTCCATACCGCACACGCTGCAGAAGAAGCGCATTTCGCGCTTCCCCGAGCATATCTGAGGAATCATTCGATGCCGACCCATCTACAGCCAGCGATACCGGAATTCCCATATCTATCATCTCCCTCACCCGGCAGATACCTGATCCAAGACGCATATTTGAGGAGGGGCAGTGGGCAACAGAAGTTCCGGTTGCAGCCAGCTGTCTCAACTCGGCATCATTAAAGTGAATTCCATGAGCGTAATAGACATCCGGTCCCAGAAAGTCGCACTCCTCCATTAAAGCCAGCGGCCTTTTACCATAGGATTCAAGGCAGAAATCGTTCTCATCTTCGGTCTCGGCAAGATGGGTATGCAGGCGCACTCCATACTCTCTGGCCAGACGTACCGACTCCTTCATCAAATCCTTGGAAACGCTGAACGGGCTGCAGGGCGCAAGAATAATTTTCCGCATGGCATCGGGTGCTGGATCATGATACTTCTCTATTACCCGTTGGCTGTCACGCAGAATCTCATCCTCAGTCTGCACTACGCTGTCCGGAGGAAGACCGCCATCCTTTTTCCCCAGTGACATGGAACCTCGTGTAGGGCTGAAACGCATTCCCAAGGTATCAGCAGCCTGAAACTGAAGTTCCATAATGTCACCGTCAAATGCGGAGGGATAGAGATAATGATGGTCGGCCGCCGCGGTACAGCCGGTCTTGAGCAGTTCCCCCATTGCCAGCATGGAAGAATAATAGACGGCATCAGCATCAATATGCTTCCATATATCATACAGATAGACCAGCCAGTCAAAAAGCTTTGCATCCTGAACTGCCGGCAAATTTCGCGTTAAAGTCTGATAAAAATGATGGTGGGTGTTAACCAGTCCGGGAATCACTACATGGTGAGAACAGTCTATGGTTCGGCAGCATCCTTGCGGCTTATCAATAGTTTCGGCAACTTCCGCAACAATCCCGTCCTTTATAAACATATCATACCCCGTAAGACCGGGAGCATCGGCGGAAGTCATCAGCCGGTATATATTCTTCAATAATATTGCAGACATCAGGAAAGCTCCTTTTCTATCAGCATAAAAAACTCATCAATCAAGTTGAGAGTTGTCTCCTTCCGGTATTCAGCGGTTGAGCGTTGATCATCGATCGGTTTAACCCGTTCAGCAAACTGTTTCCTCAGGTCTGGCTTGTAATTTCTGAAATGATTCAAGTCCATGCCAATACATTGGGACTCGAGTTCAGCTGAACGGACGACCACGGGTCCGACGGCACCGAGTGCAAGCCGCATATCGGCTATGCGATTCTCTGTAACGGTAATAAACCCGGTACAGGAGAGCTTGCTGAGCGCATTTGCCTTGCGCGTACCGACTTTTCTGTAAAAAGAAGCTGACTCAGAATGGAGTGGTATCCTGACGGCAGTCATAAGCTCGTCACCCTTCAGGACAGTTCTGCCGGGTCCGGTTATGAAGTGCTCAATGGGCATCCGGCGCATCCGGCTGGAAGAGGTCAGCTCTACTTCCGCCCCAAGAGCATACAAAACACAGACGGCATCTCCAGCAGGAGAAGCATTGCAGATATTTCCTGACAGAGTGCCAAGATTTCTCAACGCTGGAGCAGCCATCTGACGTACAGCTTCCCGCAGAACCGGGTGTACAATTTCAGAATGTTCTATTACTGCCAGTTCGGTTCCTGCCTTTATTACCAGCTCAACCCCTTCCAGAAACAGCCCTTTCATCTCTTTCAGGCCGCTGATAAACATTACCGGCCAGGGGAAATCCGGAAGGGTGCCTGCCGGACTCCGGTAACGAACCATCAAGTCTGTTCCCCCGGCAACAGGAACTGCTCCGGTTTCCCGACGAATCCGAACGGCCTCTTCAAATGTTGCAGGAACATAACTTACTGCCATATACCTTTCTCCTTCCCACGTTCTGAGGCCAGAGTAACGCCTTTTACCAGCAAATTGTATCCAGTACAACGGCATAAGTTTCCTGAAAGAGCTTCTCTGATCTCCTGCTCGTCAGGTTCCGGATTCTCCCTCAGAAGAGCAGCCGCTGCCATTACCATGCCGGGAGTACAGAAACCGCACTGCACTGCACCGCTGTCAGAATAGGCTGAAATTATATTCTCACCTTCCGCAGTGTCTCGCAGCCCTTCCAGGGTGGTTATTTCGGCACCTTGCACACTTCCCATAGGTACGATACATGAATTGACGAGCTTGCCGTCCTTCAGGACTGAACAGGCTCCGCATTCACCTTCGCCGCAGCCTTCTTTAACAGCTGTCATACCGAGGGTGTCACGCAGGATATCAAGCAGTCTGCTTGATGGATCAGCGTTCACAACCTGTTTTTCTCCATTCAGAATAAATGTTATATGCTGCATTTCATGCCTGCCTTAACTTCATGATTAATTCCGGATTAACGGGAATACTGCAAATGTTACGATCTACAGCCTTCTGCACAGCCGCAGCGTAGGCTGCCGCCGCACCATCAAATACCAGTTCTCCCATGCCTTTCGCCCCGAAAGGACCGTACTCATAGGGATTTTCTACCAGATCACTTTCTACAGCAGGAAAATCCATTGTCGTAGGTATGATATAATCTGCAAAAGTGTTCTGCAGAAAAGCACCATTTTTCACTTCCAGTTTCTCCAGGCTGCCGTAACCGAGAGCTTGAATTACTCCGCCGTGCACCTGGCCATGAACAATGAGGTCATCAATGGGAACTCCGATATCATGCACGGTCCATATTCCTTTCGTTTCCACTTCCGCCGTTGCAGGGTCAACCGCTACCTCAACAGCACAGATCCCCCAACCGAAAGCAGGATAGGCATCGCCCTGAAAGGTGGTACTGTTCCACTCAATTCCCGGAGGCTGTACATAGTCTTCCTCTGCCTCGACTGCTCCCTGATCATTCCAGGTATTCTTTAATTGACGTGCAGCCCGTTCAACCAGCTTTCCAACAATCATCATGGAACGAGAAGCAACTGTCGGACCGGAATTCGGAACAACCGAAGTATCCGGATTCTGAAAAAAAACATCCTGAAGCGGTATGCCGAGAACTTTGGCGGCCACTTTACAGGCAGTGGTTTGAAAGCCCTGACCCATTTCAACATTTGACACATAAATGGTTACTTTATGATTTTGATCCCGGGAAACCCTCACCCGGGCCTTAATAATCTCTTTTTCACCGTCACCGGTAAACCCGCCGCCATGGTTGTAAAAAGAAATCCCCACAGCTTTTGCGGCTCCTTCCCGGTCATACAGGCGATTTTTTTCCGTATATCCCGATGCCTTAAGTACTTTTTCAAGCATTTCCGGGAGTTTTACCTCTTCATGGATCGTTCCGTTAGTAACGGTAGTACCGCCGGTCTGGACAAAATACTGCTGCTTGAATTCGGCATCATCCATTCCGAGAGCGCGGGCCAGGTGCGACATGTGCATTTCACAGGCAAAGATTCCCTGCGGTGCTCCGAAGCCGCGAAAAGCATCTGAGGGGAATGTGTTGGTTGCAACGGCTCTTCCCCGGATGCGGATATTCGGCAGATCGTAGACACTGTTAACTGAAAACATCGCCCGCTGCAGCACAATGTGAGAACAGCTCTGGTACCCGCCCCCATTGATTGCTATATCAATATCCATACCGACAATGCGGTTGTTCTCATCAATAGCGGTTCGGAAACGGGTTCGACTTGGATGCCTTTTGGCAGTAAAGCTGATGTCTTCATGTCGATCAAAAACAATCTGGACAGGCTTGCGGATAACATGCACAGCCACAACCAATGGTCCTGCTATCACATCGGGAAAATGTTCTTTACCGCCGAAAGCCCCTCCGGTTATTGCCTGAGAAACAACTATGTCTTCCTGATCGACAGCAAGTATGCCCGCCACTGCCTTTCGCATATAATATGGGCACTGGCAGGAGGCGGTTATTACATATTTGCCGTTCTTGTACTCACCAACCATCCCCTGAGGCTCCATATAGGCATGCTCCTGAAACCCGGTAAGTATCTCATCTTCGATTATTCTGTATGAACCGGAAAAAATGGAGTCGGGATCCCCTTTTTTCAGATGGTACTCGGCAAAAATATTGTCTTCTCCATGTATGGGTCCACCTTTGACTGCCAATCCCTCATCTATGGTAAATGCCGGTTCAAGATCTTCATAGCTGATATCGATCTCCCGCTCCAAATCTCTGAGAACATTACGATCTGGCCCAACAAGAAGCCCGATTGTTTCTCCAATATAGCGGACCGTATCTTCAGCAAAAACCCGCCAGTCTTTCGTAATCATGTAAAGCCGGTTTTCGCCCCCTTCAGGTATGTCTTTACTGCTGATAAAGTAATATCCTTCCGGAAGGTCTGGGACAGCAACTTGCAGCAGCCGGGCTCGTGCCCGGCTGGACCGAATCATCCTGGCGTACAATAGCCCGTCAAATTTCATATCTGCTATGTATATTGCTCGTCCGCTGGCTTTATCCAGGGCATCAAGCCTACGTACAGGGGTGCCGATGGCTTTCTGCAGAAAATCATTATTGATTGGTTGGTGCATACATAAACCTCTTGATTAAATGTAATCATAGCCGGCGGCTTTCATCAATACTTTATTTTTTCAGGCTGTACGGCAGCATGGCATAGAATGCAGAGCAAATTTCAAGATCATCAATTCTGTTCGACTCGTTCGGAGCATGGGCCTCGCTTTCATCACCGGGACCGAACCCTATAGCGGGAATATTATGCCGGCCTGAAGTTGCGACGCAATTAGTAGAAAAGGTCCATTTATCTATTACCGGCTCCTCACTGAAGAGATTCCGATAGGCTTCGGCTCCGGATTGAACCAGCTCATGGGATTCAGGAAATTTCCAGGTAGGGAAATAGAGCTCCTGACCATATTCCGTATTCTTCCATCCCCGTTTTGAATAAAAAGGCATTTCAACGGAAACTTCGGTTTCCGGCTCACCGACAGCTTCTGAAATATAGGCTTTTACCTGGTTTATAGCCAGTTCCGCATCCTCACCCCAGGTCAGCCTTCGGTCCAGATAGAGCATAGCCTGATCGGGAACCGCACATTGAGACGGCCCGCTCACCTGGATCTGGGAGACCACAATTGTTCCTTTCCCAAGGAAATTATCGGAATCGGGCTGGAGATCGCTGTTCAGCTTTTCCATTGCTAAAGCAGCTTTAGCTGCTTTATAGGCTGCACTGACTCCCCTCTCAGGTGCGGATCCATGGGATGATACCCCTTTCAGAAGAACCTGCATCTCCATTCTGCCGCGATGGCCGCGATATATCCTGCAACTGGTAGGTTCTGTAGATACAACAAAATCAGGAACCAGGTTTTCTTCTTCTATCAGATATTTCCAGCACATTCCGTCGCAATCCTCTTCCATAACGGTAAAGGTGAAATAGACGGAAAACTCATCATCATAACCAAGCTCTTTGAGAATCCTTCCGGCGGTAATCATCGAGGCTGCGCCGCCTTTCTGGTCTGATGCCCCCCGGCCCCAGACCCTTCCGTCGTGAATATCGCCTGAAAATGGATCAAACTTCCACTGATCGGGATCTCCCACCTCAACGGTATCAATATGGGCATCAAAAGCTAATTTTCTGGGTCCGCTGCCGACTCTTCCCACTACACTCCCCAGATCATCAAAATACACCTCATCAAAGCCTGCCTCCTGACACAAATCTGCAATCAAGCGGCACACGTCCTCTTCCTTGCTGCTGTAGGACTTTTTCTGGATCATTTTCGCCAGGTTTTCCGCAGTGTAGTCACGATAAGCTTCAGCTAATTCCCGTATTTTTGCTTGCATTTCCATTTTCCTTACTCCTAAATAAATGCATTTCGATTATATATAAGGATTATTCCTGAACAATCCCTGTTATTCCGGCTGACAGGACCTGTCAGATTATTGAATTCATTCTTTTCCATACTTGTTCGGCGTGCATCGCCGCCTGGTCGTACATACGTTCTGCATCGAAGGGAAACTGACGATTTTCCAGAACCACCCTGCCATTGATTACTACCGTTTTAACACTGCTGGAATTGAGCCCGAAGGCTAAATGTCCGGCTAAATTAGCATCGGTTAAGGGTGTCGGGCTCATGTAGTCAGCCAGCACAAGATCAGCCTTATACCCCTTTTTCAGTTTACCGAACAGCTGCGGTTCGGCGGGTTTTCCTTCTTTTCTGACAACAGCGGGGAAGTTCCGCTCAAGAATTCTGTTACCATTCGAGAGGGCTTTCACATAGTCTGGCGGCCAGAAACTGCCTCCGGCATCCCGATTCTTAAAATATGCAAATTTCAGTTCTTCAAACATATCTGCCCCAATCCCGTCGGTCCCCAGAGCCAGATTCCTGAATGAAGGCAGTTCGGTATTGTACCCGACATGGTTGTTCATGTTTGATCGGGCATTGTGGACGAGAAACGCATCTGCGCGGTTAATAATATCAATATCTTCCGGGGAGAGATAAATACCATGGACCAGAATTGACTTGTCATTTATCAATCCGAAATCGTTGAGTCTGACAACAAGATCTTTCCGATATTGATGATGAGATACTGATACATCGTAAAGATCTTCCGCAAGATGCATATGAATGCCGCGCCCAGTCTCCTGCATGGCTTCAGCCATCAGCCTCAGTCCCCGGTCAGATATCGTGAACGGAGCATGACCGCCGATAGAAGCTTCCATCAGGCCGTTTTCGATTTTTTCCCCCGACTTCCTTTCCGCATCAAGCTGTTTTGCAAAACGGATATTCTCTTCCAGCCCTTTTTCAAGCTCCGCTTCACCGCCGTTTCGATTTGTCATTTCGAAGCAGGTCATGCCTCGGAGACCGGTTTCGAGAAATCCTCGCCGGATAGCATCGAGAGACCCTCCGATATATGAGGGACTGGAATGGTGATCAATAACCGATGTTGTTCCTGCTTTTATTGCATCCATCGAGCAGATAAGGCTTGAGTAATAGACTGACTCTTCATCAAGCGCACGGTCGATTCTCCACCATAGCTGCTGAAGGGTGGAAATAAAATCGGGAGTGGGTCCTATATCCGCCGTGACCCCGCGGGAAAGTCCCGAATAATAGTGGTGATGCGAACAGACGAGCCCTGGATGGACGATACTGCCGGCGGCATCGATAACTTTATCAGCAGAAGCGTCGCGGCCGACATTAGGGCCTATATCGGTGATCCGGTCATCAGTTATAACTATATCCACTCCAGACAGGATTTCGGGCGTGCCGAAATCCAGAATTGCCTTGCCGATATTTTTAACTACAGTTACTGCCATACAATTTCTCCTATGTATCTATTCACCGAGCTGAGGAAAACAGATAGGCATAATCATTGATAATGAGCTGGATCAACTCGGCAACTTCCAGGTCCAAATCGCCCTGCGGATAGCCATTATCCAAGGGCATCTCTATGATTTCCTTCCCGATCCTTATAAAAGCATTCTCCCCCTCAGGACCAACGGCAAATCCTGGATTAGTGGAGTTTTCCATATCATTCCTGGAATTGAATATCGTTAACTTATCTTTATACGGTTTTCCCTCCCAGGGACAAAAAGTTGCGCAGTTCCCGCATTCATTACAGTAGCTGTCGATATGAACAATCTGGTAGGGATTATCAAAAATTCTCAGGCTTCGCACGTCTATGGCAACGTTCGCCCGGTTGGGACATACTTCCACGCATTTATTGCAAATATAGGAACATTCCAGACATCGGCTGGCTTCGTGGGCTGCAAATTCCCCATCTCCGGTTCCGTGAGGGGCGGGAAATTTCCAGCTGTTTTTCTTGGAACGGACTTCCGCGAAAAATGCATCTTCCGCGAGCATCAGATCTTCCGTTGAAATCTCATCATGATGGTCATGGTCATGGTCTTCGCCATGGGAGTGCTCATCTCCCGACTCCAGGTCGATATCTTCACCCTGCTCACTTTCCTCTTCCTGATCTATTTCCTTGTCCAATATAGCCTCAGATGCCTTGCGTGCACTGGCAATGCAGCGGACAATAGTTGAGGGTCCGGTCTGTGCATCTCCTATGAGATACACACCGTCAACGGAAGTCTCCAGAGTCTCATCATTAACGGAAGCCCTGCCCCTGACGTCAAGAGGAATACCCACCTTCTCTAGAAGGGATTCATCAACATGCTCACCGATAGCGGTAATGATGGTATCTGCCTGTATGGTAAATATTTCGTCTGTCGGGATCGGCCGTTGTCTTCCGCTCTCGTCAGGCTCGCCCAGTTTCATTTTCCTGCAAAGCAGACGACCTGACTGGTCGATACGTTCGGGATTGGCCAGAAACAGGAACTCTGCTCCTTCTTTTACCGCATTGTCATATTCCTCGAGATCAGCAGGCATTTCCTTTTTTGTCCGCCGGTAAAGAACCTTCACGCTTTTTACCCCGGGGAGAGTCATTGCAGAACGGGCACCATCCATTGCGGTATTTCCCCCGCCCACAACTACGACATGCTCTCCTGGATTGAGCGATTCTCGTTCACGATTGTATTTGCCGAGAAACTCGAGGGCCGGGATAATCCGTTTTTCAGCACCCGCTCCCTCAAGCTGAAGCGGATTATCCTTCTCGGCTCCGACTCCGTAGAGGATATAGGAATACCCTTCCGACCTCAGCTTCTTAATGGTTATATCATCAGAAGATGTGTTAAATATAAACTCAACCCCCTGAGCAGCAGTAAAATCAATATCAGCCTGAATAGCTGCTGCCGGAAGTCTATATTCCGGGATAACATTTTTCACGACTCCGCCGGCGTGCTCTTCACGCTCGAAAACGGTAACGGTAAAACCCGATCGAGCCAGAAAGAAAGCAGCCGCAAGTCCCGCAGGACCGGCACCTATAACCGCAGCCTTCACCGGGGCATGGTCGGTCTCTTCCCAGACTTCTCTTCTGTACTCCTCGAATCCATTCTCCGCAGCTATACGCTTAACCTCACGAATGTCAACCGGCCCTTCGTAGTCAATACGGGTACAGTTATACATACACTGATGGTCGCAGATATAGCCGGTTATGTTCGGTAACGGATTTTTTTCATAAATGAGTTCAAGTGCCTCGGCGTAACGACCAGTTCCAGTAAGATGAATATATTCAGGCACATCCTGATGGATAGGACAAGCCTGAACGCAGGGAGCAATATAGCAGTCGATAATCGGGAGCTTTCCAGGAACTGAGACTGAATCATATCCGCGCTTATCTTTCTGATATTCCGGATCCTCTTGCGTTTCAGCAGCAAAAAGCTCCAGTTTATCCACATCGATTTTCATCATCAGCCACGCATCTGAACCGGAATTATCACAGATATCAGCCATGACCCCGAGTCTCCCGTATCCGCCCGGCTTCAGCAGATCAGTTGCAGCGGTTATAGGTTTTATACCGATTTCAAATATTTTCCCGATATTTGATGCACTTGCCCCCCCCGAATAGGAGATGGGCAGGGTTCCACCGAATTCACGCGAAAGACGTGCTGCCAGGCGTATAGTAAGGGGAAAGAGCGCCCGTCCAGACATATACATTTCCGTTCCGGGGAGAACTCCCTGATCATTTACGGTACCAAGGGTATTGGAAAGCTTGATGCCGAACCCCCTTCCCATTTCTTCAGCCAGGCTTGCAAGCCGCTTCAGCATAGCCACCGCATCGGCATACTGCAAATCATGATCGAATGAGTTTCTGTTCAGATGCGTATAGGTAAAGCCAAGGCCGTCGAGGGCTTCGCGGACAGCATCATAGCCAAGAAGCGTCGGGTTGAGCTTGACATAGGTATCGATCCCTTTTTCCGCCAGCATATAGGTACAGATGGCTTCGATTTCATCAGGCGGACAGCC
>JAIPFR010000050.1 GCA_021736525.1 Spirochaetia bacterium | reverse complement strand
GTGTCGGCTGCCGCCGGGGCGGCTTCCCATGCTTCGCTGGCTGCCGAGGTCGCATCTGCTGCGGCTGCAGCGGTGCCGGCTGCCGCCGGGGCGGCTTCCCATGCTTCGCTGGCTGCCGAGGTCGCATCTGCTGCGGCTGCAGCGGCGTCGGCTGCCGCCGGGGCGGCTTCCCATGCTTCGCTGGCTGCCGAGGTCGCATCTGCTGCGGCTGCCGCTTCTGTTCCAGCAGCCTGAGTAGCTGCAGATATTTCCTCTGTTCCAGGTGCTGCCCCCCAGTAGACATGCCTTCCTGTTTTATCAGCAAGCCAGCCGCTGGATATCTTTGAGACCCCCTCGATAAGCCACATAACCCCCAGGTACATGCGCAGCATTACCATCCAGTAGGAGGGGACTTTGTAGGCTGCCAGCCCTCCAATCAGTGAACGGTTATCTTTAATATCAACAATTTCATGTTTCAGATAGGACCACCAGCCATTGGGGCCGCAGACACCCTGGTGGTAGATCATATTGACAAAATGTTTAATTGCCATTGCAAATATGCCTGACATGGAAATCCCCATGGTATGCGACACCGCATAGCGTCCGCCAATTGAAATCATATAGCCATGAAATTTCGATTTGAAAGGCTTGACTTCTTCTGCCTTCATTCCTAGAGATTGCCTGACTTGGGCTATGATTCCATGAGCGGCAACTGCTGCAGTCTGCTCGGCAGCCTCAACAATCTGAGGTACGGGGGTTTCATCTTCAACAAACCACATACCGTCTCCGGCAATATACACATTGTCATAATCTGGACTTTGCATATACTCGTTGACTCGCTTCCTTCCCACTTTTCCATTTTCAATAGCAAGCTGCTCACTGAAAGATGCCCCCTTGACTCCGCAGGTCCAGATAAGAGTCCGGGTCTTGATCTCCGTACCGTTCTTCAACGTAAATCCTGTTGAGTCAGCTTTCACGATGAGTGAGTTTACACGAACATCAACTCCTTTCTTTTTCAGGTATTTGGCTGCTTTCTCCCGTGGTTTATCCGGAAGCATAGGAAGAATCTTATTGAGTCCTTCGACACAAATAAGCTTAGCCTCTTCCCGGTCAACTCCAAACTCATCGCAGAGTCCGGGCAGCCATTCCATCAGCTCCCCGAGCATTTCAATACCGGTAAAACCAGCCCCGGCAACGACAAAGGTCATCATCTGGGAGCGCAATTCATCATCTTTTTCAAGTGAAGCTTCCTCTACCTGGGCTCTGATGTGTTCACGCAATACTATGGCATCATCAAGACTCCAGAGAGTAAATGAGTTCTCTTTAATACCCGGGATATTGAAATCTGTCGGTTCACCGCCGGTACTCACCAGCAGATAGTCGTAAGGATATCGTGCATCACTGGATACCAGTTCCTGCTTCTTGAAATCCACATCCTCAATGGTATCCTGAAGCACACGGACATTAGTTCCGGCAAAGATCCGATTGTAAGTTATCTTGACTGACTCTTCATGAACTCTGTTGCCTGCAACTTCATGCAGCTCAGTCATCAGGGTGTGAAAATTAAACTTGTCAATTAAAGTTATTTCAACTTTGTCTTCAAGTTTCTTAAATGCCTTATACATTTTTTTGGCAGCATGAACTCCGGCGTATCCGCCGCCGAGCACTACCACTTTAATAGTTTTCATATATTCTCCTCCCAGGAATATATTCTGGATTAATTCACTGCTGAACTATGTTCCAGAACTAATATTGATTGCTCTCGAGATATATAATTTTCTGTTCTACTCTCCGCAGATGTCTTGCCTTCCTCAACTTTTTTAATCATAATGACATGAATGGTACAAATACATTATACGAAATCTATAAATATATGTCGATAAAAAAAGCACTAATTATCTTACTTTTTTTGTTATATATCTTTCCTCTTTATTCTCTCCCACAGTCAGATAAAGATTCTGCCGTTGCGGCTGCGAGTGAACCGGTAAGCCGCTCCGAACTGATGCTGGGGACTGTCTGCAGGATTACTATCTATGATAATCCTCAGGAGGCTGCCTTTACAGAGGCTTTTGCCAGAATTGATGCAATTGAAGAGCAAATGAGCATAACCCGACCGGAAAGTATTGTCTCCAAGGTAAATAATGAAGCGGGACGCATTGCGGTCCCCGTTCCCGCAGAAACATTTGAAGTTGTGCAGGAGGCAACTCACATAGCCCGTCTGAGCGGAGGGGCTTTTGATCCAAGTATCGGCCCTCTGGTCAAAGCCTGGGGCATCGGTACCGACAATGCCCGGGTGCCTTCCCCGAATGAAATTTCTTCCCTTCTAGATCTGGTTGATTACCAGAAAGTAGTTCTGGATACTGGAAGACTTTCGATTTATCTCGAGTCTCCCGGTATGATTCTCGACCTGGGAGGTATAGCGAAAGGGTATGCGGCAGATGAAGTAAGAAAAGTCCTCAGGGAGCAAAAAGTTCAGAGCGCTATTATAAATCTCGGCGGAAATGTTCTGACAGTCGGCAAAAAACCTGACGGTTCCCTTTGGCGTATCGGTATTCAGGATCCGGCTAAGGACCGCGGCGCGTATATCATGGTCTTGTCAATAGAGGACACAGCCATCGTTACATCCGGACCGTATGAGCGGTATTTTTCCATTGATGATATACTGTATCACCATATTCTTGATACAGGAACGGGCTACCCTGTAAAATCAGACCTGGGAAGTGTAAGCATTATTTCCAGAGACTCATTTATTGCCGATGCCCTGTCTACCGCTTTTTTTGCTATGGGAATTGAAAAGGGAATGGACCTGGTTGAATCCTTTGAATCAGTTGAGGCAGCCGCGGTGACCTGGGACAACAAAATAATTGTTTCCAGCGGATTTATAAACGGCAAGATTCAATATGAGCTGAAAGATTCTGATTTTACGGTAATTCCTACGGCCAAATACCTGCAAAGCCTATAACTGAGCCTAACCAGAAAGCTGTCACTATTCCTGCCGCCTTCCCCAAGTCCCAGGGAGTCGCATTGCGGACATCGGCTTTTCCGCTGTGCGGATTTGGCGGGTTGGACAAGCCCATCTCTTCATCAGTCAGTATTCCCTGCTCCATCTCTTCCAGCATAGAATCCAGTGATTCGATAAACCTACCCTTTTCCGGTTTTTTCCAGGTAGTCACCAGATGTTCAAAATAGAGAAACTGCTTTGACAGCAGCTGCCCGAACCTGCCGGGAAAACGGGGTTTACCCGAAACCATATATTGAGATAGATAGATCATGCCTATCAGGGTCAAAGCTTTTTCCAACCCGGTAAGCAATGCGCCGAGGGTTATCGAAAAGGATCCGATGGAAGCAAGTACACGTCCGTTCTCCTGCAGCATATTCATTGCTGTAATAGAAATCAAAACTACTGTAATCATTACGATACGGATCTTCCTGCCGTGCACCGCTGCCAGAACTATGAGAAAAAAGACCTGAAGACCCTGCACAACAAGGCCGGGCTGAAGGAGAAACGCCGGTATCATGAGCAATCCGGCTGCAATCCTGACATCAGGTTTCTGCATGCGATATTTCATCCCTTCCCCTTTTTCCGTTTAGACCGGAAAATTCCACAGCACTGCTGTACCATCGTGACCGACCTGTAAAGTGATTGACAAATATTCCCAGCAGTATTGATGACACCAGTCCCATAAGAAGAAATGGCGGAGCTATAATCCATATACTGCTCCCGAACAATAAATATTGGGCAAGAAGCAGCTGCACGCTGTTGCTCGTCATTGCCCCGACCAGACTGATTCCTATGTAGGATATTTTGTTATGGAATAATTTATACAGAAAATACATCATCAGTGAGCTTGCAATAGAACCGCCGGCCGAATAGATGAATATATAAGAAAAAAGTGTTCCATTTATCAACCCCTGACCAGCAATTTTGAGTGTTACAAGAATGAGATATTCCGGCAGGGAAAAAAGAGCCAGGCCAACCATGATGGGCAGATTTGCCAATCCTATACGCAGAAAAGGAAGCGGTTTGGGTATCATATACTCTACTGTGGACAGAAAAAGAGAAAAAGCAGCCAGAATTGCTATCTTGGTTATTATTTCACTGCCGATGCCGTTCAGTCTCTTCACGGGTGTATTATCAGAAGACAATATCGTCTACCTCCAGTCCGTCACTTTCCATAGCCCCTTCAATCATTATAAAAACTTCATTAGGCAGGCAGACAATCCACTCCCCTGGTCTGTTTATTTTACCTGCTGCAATACAGAATTTATTTTTACAGGGTGATTCCTCAACATGTGCCTGCCCGTTTTCTATATGGACGAAAGTTTCGCCTAAGGGGCCTGGAACGGCAATCTCACGATCGACATCGAGAGAATAGCGCCAAGTATCTTCATTCACTCTTATTACAACGCTGGCATTTTCAGCAGGGGTACTGTAGATTCTGAAGAAGAGAAAAAAAACCAGACCCGCGGCTAAAGCCGCTATAACCACATCGAGGGGTTTCAACTTCTGCATGGTGCTTCAAATTATCAGCACATGAACAAAAAGTCAAACCTGTTCCATTGCAAAAATTGCAATACCCACTTGCAATCTATAAAACTTTATCTTATAATTTTTATCATCTTTGAAGTAAACTGTACGGGAGAAAAACAGAAAATAACAAAAACAGCTGCTGTACAGTAAAGTAATTCTGTGGGAGGAATTCATGAAAAAAGTATTAGTATTTCTTTTGATTCTGTTTACCATGATCGGTATTTCGGCTCAGGGGGAAAAAGAGCAAGAGGCTTTGGTGGAAAGGGCTGCTGAGATAAGAAGCCAGGCAGCTGTGCAGCCTGCTGCTGACCCGGAAACCGATGTCGAACCAGCCGGTCTATACGAAGACGGCATCTATTTTGCCATGGAAGACGGCTTTTCCGGCTCAGGGTGGAAATATGTTGTAACTTTGGAAGTTTCAAACGGCAATATTGTTTCCGCTGATTGGAACGGAGTACATATCAAAGCGGGTCGTGATAAAAAAACAGTTTCCAAAGCTGGTGATTACGGCATGGTTGCCCGGGGCGGGGCAATTTCTGAATGGGATGTTCAAGCTGAGGCTGCAGAGGCGTATTTACTGAAAACTCAGGATCCGACTGCAATTAATTACACTACTGATGCTGGTAATACCGATGATATAGCAGGAGTTACAATCCATGTGGTGGAATTTTTCTCACTGGCAGAAAAGGCTCTTGCTGCCGGTCCAGTTGGTCGCGGTCCGTATACTGATGGGCATTATTATGCAGAAGAGGATAGTTTCAGCGGCAGCGGATGGAAATATTTTGTGGATATGACCGTAGTTAACGGATATATAGCCGCAGTTAACTGGAATGGAGCCAATGCATCTGCCGGACCGCTTAAAAAAGAGGTTTCAAAATCCGGAGCATACGGCATGGTTGCCAGAGGCGGAGCAATTTCAGAATGGGATGTACAAGCTGAAGCAGCCGAAGCGTATCTGCTGGAAACACAAGATCCAACTGCAATCAATTACACCAGTGATGCCGGCAATACTGATGACATAGCAGGTGTAACTATTCACGTAGTGGAATTCTTCTCACTGGCAGAAAAAGCCCTTGAAGCTGGACCTCAGGAAATTGGTCCCTATGCCGACGGGCTGTACCATGCCGAAGAAGCAGCCTTTGGCAGAACCGGATGGCGATATGTTGTTGACCTCACTGTCAACAATGGACGTATCGTCGCCGCCAGCTGGAACGGGGCTCATAGAGACAGCGGTACCGATAAGAAAACCCGATCCAAAGACGGTGAATACGGCATGGTTGCCCGAGGGGGAGCGATTTCCGAATGGGATGTTCAAGCGAAAGCCGCCGAAGCATTTCTGCTTGATACACAGGATCCTACAGCCGTCAATTATACCACTGATGCCGGCAATACTGATGACATAGCAGGTGTGACTATCCATGTTGTCGAATTTTTCTCTCTGGCAGAAAAAGCCTTAGCTCAAGGTCCAGTTCCTTACGGTCCCTATAAAAATGGGTACTTTCAGGCTGAGGGTGAATATAGTTCAAATGGTTGGAAATCGGTTGTTGACCTCACGGTTATTGGCGGACGCATAGCTGCGGTAAAATTCGACGATGTCAATCTTGATGGGGAAAGCAAGACAGTACAGGCTGCCGAAGGTAAATACGGCATGGTTGAACGCGGCGGAGCCCAGTCTTCCTGGGATGTACAGGCTGATTTAGCAGAAACTTATCTTCTTCAGCAGCAGGCGCTGGATGTTGATGTTGATGCAATTGCCGGTGTCTCCATTACCATCAGCGATCATTTTGCCCTTGCCGCAAAGGCATTGGGCCTGTAAACCGTAACTTCAATAACAATCAATAACGAGAGGCTGAAACCCCGAGTTCTTGCGAACTTGCGGTTTCAGCCTCTTCCCTTTATCTCGTGCAGCCTGAGCTATCTGCTGTAGCTTGCGGATGAGAATACTTCTGCTACAGTTTCGGTAACTGTGAAGTCAAGAAGTTCAAGCATACCATATATTCCAGATATTTTTTCTTTCGTACCATTTGTAACTATCTGTTCTGGTATCAGGCGTCCGTCAACAAAGGAAAAATCGATATACTGGTCAATATCCAGATAACCGACCGAGTAGATATTTTCAACCCGCAGCGGAGCCCCCGTGGCAAGTGATATCCATACATACCCGGAAATATCCATAACTGTCCCCGATTCTGTATAGGGACTCTGGTAGAAAAAACCGTTTTTATCAATTGTCAGCTCGTAATAATAGACTTCACACGAGTCACCATCAATTTTTTCAATAGTTCCTGTTGAATATTGTTCCCCGAATGAAGAGACGTAACCACTGAAGGGGGTGAAAACCAACCCGGAGGAATAGGTATCCAACATGGCCTTGACAGCAGAGTCCCCAAAAAATCGTGAGGTTATTCTCCCGTAGTACGTTTCAGAGAAGAGTGAAAGAGCATCCTGCTCTGTTACCGTGATACCGTAACCATTAGTTTCGGCATAGGTAATCTCTTTCACAGCCGGAATGATATGCGAGCTTTCATCTGCTATCGAATCCGCCTGGTCCCACAAGTTACCGGCAAAAAGTCCAGCACTTGCGGCAAGCAGTGCAATCCCTGTCATCATCAAAATCTTCTTTTTCATAATCAACTCCTAAGTTTAGATAAATTTTCCGGAACAGCTCCTGCTGTTCCTGTCATGTTCAGAATATAGAGCTGCTGTGTAGAAGAATGATGGATGGAGTATGTAGATTATGTGTAGTTTCATGTAAATATTGTGAATGAGCTTGCTATGGGGTAAAAAAAGTTTCATAGTATCATTATGGATATAATTTGCATCGTAGAAGACAATCAGGTGATACTTGAAGGAATTACAACATATTTGGAACTATCCGGTTTTGCTGTCAAACCCTTTTCAACGTTGGGGGCTGCTAGAATATTCCTGCTGCACACAGCGCCTGATTTATTAATACTGGATGTTATGCTGCCCGATGGTGACGGTTTTGCCTTTGCAAGGTCGATCCGCAGAAGTGTACAGTTCCCCATAATTTTCCTTACCGCCCGTGACTCTGAATCTGACAGAATTATGGGATTTGAGCTGGGTGCTGATGACTATATAGTCAAGCCGTTCTCACCTAAGGAGCTTGTCATGAGGGTACGGGCGATACTTCGACGGATTGATAAAACACCCCTCACCGGCAAAGCGGCGGAAAGCAAGTGGCAGTCTCAAGGTGTAACACTCGCAATGGACCGAGGAAAGCACACTCTTACTATAGATTCACGCTCAATTGAACTGACTGCTGCTGAATGGCGAATTCTGGAATATATGATTGACAACAGCGATATTGTTGTCACACGTGAGCAAATTCTTGAACACTGCCTTGATTATGCTTTTGATGTTTCTGATCGAATAGCCGATACTCATATCAAGAATATTCGCGCGAAGCTTGGACCATCTCAGTGGATCAAAACTATCCGCGGTTATGGTTATTCATTTCAGGCAGAAAATATCAGGGAGCCGTCATGAAAACAGTATTTACCCGGATAATTATTGCTATGCTGATGCTGTCCTGCCTTATGCTGCTTGTCCAAGGCGGTATTAACTACGGATATCAACTGGCATCACTGGAAAAGTGGCATAAAGACATTGCTGACGAATTTGAATCTAAACTTTTGTATATGATTAACAAGGCTGAGCTGTTCCCTTTGGATGCTTCCTCCTATTCCCTTCAGGCTTTAGTGGAAAAAGCCCTCGAAGATGACCGCATACTTAGAGCAGTTATGTATAATACTGATGGAAAAGAACTGTTTTCCCTATCGTCAATAATCAGTCGGGAATCTGAAAAGCCTCACAATTTTATGGGAAATATTCAAGTAATGCAAAGTTTTTCGCAAAAAGATACTTCTTTCCCTATTCATATTGATGAGTCCCAAATCGGATACCTGACCATCACTACATTGGCTCCTTCCCGTTACGATATTACCCGAAATTTTTTTAATAAAACTATCTGGATATTCCTGATTTCACTTCCAGTTTCACTACTATCTGCAGTTGCTGTCTCCTTCATTCTCTCCAGACGTCTGGCATCTGTTCCCATAAAACTTTCACGCGAGATATCCAGCCTGGCTAAGGGAAATCGGTCTGTACAGTTTTCAAAAAGCAATATATATGAATTTTCACTCATATCTGATGCAGCATCAATCCTGCAGCAGGAACTGCTGAAAAGCCAGAGGAGCCGTACGCAGTTTATGAGTAATCTGGCACACGATTTGCGTACCCCTGTTGCCGCAATGAATGTTCAAATCGAAGGAGTACTGGAAGGAGTTTTTCCCCCGTCCAAGCAGGTTTTTTCACATCTTCAAACACAGCTTACCCTTCTGCACGAGAAAATTGATGCTTTTCTTAAAATTTCCCATCTGGAATCACCCGACTACGTGATAAAACCGATACGCGTAAATCTTGGGAAAACAGTTGAATC
>JAIPFR010000003.1 GCA_021736525.1 Spirochaetia bacterium | reverse complement strand
GTTCTTGTTCAGCAGGCTGATGAGTTCAAGTATCTTTGTGTTCATATACCATTTTCCCATATGTCTTAATCTGCCGGGCTGTTTCGCTGTCAATCTTATCGATCTCTATCAGATCGACAGGAAAAGAGGTCATTTCCATCGATAATCCGAGGATCCTGAAATATTCTTCCGGTCCTGAAAGGCCTTCGAGGGCTATATCAATATCCGATATTTCACTGAAGCGAGAAAAATCGAGCAGAGATCCCCACTGATATATTCTACGGGGAGAGCAGGTCAGGATTATTCTGGCGGTTATTTTTTCAAAATCCCTGCGGGCTTCCAACCATCTGGCGCGGAGTCTTTCGGTACGTTCCTCCTCCTTTTTTTGGAGCCGGGAACGTACTCTATCTAAATCGATTCCGAAATCAGCATAATCGCCCATGGCTGCATTCCTTTTATGTTCCTATCGCTCTAAATTCCCTCTCTGTATTGTGCAGTATCGGATGTTAAACGTCAATGTGGGAAAGAGGGAAAAAGTGTCTGACACCGGATCCCTCAAAAAAGCTTTGCCAGATTGCGGAAAACGGTGTCAGACACCTTCTTTATAAGACACCTTCTTTATATTTTTATCGTGGCAACTTTTTTTAGAGCATATATCCCGTAAATCTTGTTTTTCTTTTTCCATTTCTATAGTATTTTGTTTGTCAAAGCAGAAAATCTGTTTTATCGTAACAAAAAGAGGTTAAAAGTTAAAATTAACTGGTAATAGATGAGTACTATAAAAGATGTTGCACGATTGGCGGGAGTATCAACAGCGACAGTTTCTCTTGCATTGAATGGAAAACCAGTAAATGAAGCAACTCGGCGATTGGTTAAATCCTGTGCAAAGAAGCTCAACTATGTACCCAATCGAAGCGGAAGGACTCTTATCACAGGCAAAAGCAGTACAATTCTATTAGTCATCTTGAATTCAGTCAAATATACAAATTTAGTTGCCGATACAACATTCTTCTATAACTACATTGAAGGGCTTTTGGAGATTGCCACAGAGCATGGATACAGCCTCACATTTGATGTAAAAAACTGGGAAGATGATGATTTAGATGAATACTTTCACCGGAAAATACAGGGAAAAGGTATAGACGGAATAATAATCATTCCTCAGTTTATGAGGCCTTATTCGTTTCTTGAAGTGCTCGGGGACTTTCCTGTTGTTTTTCTTAATTCATACCTCAAGGGAGAGCGTATTAGCTCATTGTACGTTGATAATTACTGGGGTGGCAGATTAGTTGCACAGTATTTTCAGCGTTGCGGCTTTCGGAAGATTGGTTTCATAAACGGACCCGAGGAACATTATGATGCTTCTGAAAGGAAGAGGGGTTTTTTCGACGTTCTAGGTACTTCACATAATATTATTGAAGCCTTTGGAGATTGGTCAGCACGCAGCGGTTATGAAGCTGCCGGAAGAATATTATCACAAAGAAAGGTAGATGCCCTTTTTTGCGGGAATGATTTTATGGCATCTGGTGTGATGCGTTACCTTTATACCCATTTACTGGAAATCCCTGGTGATGTAAGCATTATTGGATATGACAATACTTCTCTTTCCAGTTCTCTTTACCCGAGGCTTTCTACAGTAGATGGGCAGCTTCGGGAGATCGGCAAAGGCCTGGGATATCTTCTTTTTTCTCTTCTGAACAGTAATTCAATTTCAGTTGCTCAATTTCCTGTTATTAAACCAAAGTTGGTGATACGCGAAAGTTCAAGACCATATGGTTAGCAAGTATTAGCAAATGTCATCAAATAATACTTGACATTAAAAAGAAGTGTGATAGACTAGTATATTATACAGAGCTAAAACGTTTTAGAAAAAGATAAAACGTTTTAGTTAGGAGGACCATAATGAGAAAAATGAAAATTGGTATTGACAATTACTGTTACCATCGATTTATGGGGGAAGTATACCCTGAGCAGAAGAAACCCGAGAAGACTATGACAATGGATGATTATCTTGATCGCGCCCATGAACTTGGTGTAGATGGTGTCTCACTTGAATCGTGTTTTTTCCCGAGTTTTGATAAAGATTACCTGTCAGGTCTTAAAAAGAAACTGGACAATTACAATTTAGACCGTGTGTTTGCCTGGGGGCATCCTGATGGCCTGGAAGGCGGTAAAAACGCTAGAGCTTATGATGAAATGCTTGAAATGATGGAGTATGCTCAAGCAATCGGTGCAAAGGTGATGAGAGTCGTCGGCAGCAGCCTTATGTTTCGTTTTGAGAATCATACCGTACAGATTGAACGTCTGACCGAGATGTTTAAGGATGCAATGAAAGTTGCTGATCGATACGGGCTGAAACTGGCCGATGAGAACCATATAGATTTCACATCTGATGAAATGCTGACCTTGATTGAAAATGTCAATCACCCGAATTTTGGAATCAATTTTGATACAGGAAATTTCATGCGGTTATTAGACGATCCAGTTAGCGGTGCTGAAAAACTAGCAAAACATGTATTTGCCACCCATGTTAAGGATTTAAAACCAGAACGAGGACAGGATGTACGTAATTGGCATTTTTTTGCCTGTACCCCTGTTGGGGATGGCCTCGTCGACAACCAGCGTCTGGCACAGATTCTTTATGACAATGGATTTGATGGATTTCTGGCAGTGGAAATTGATTATCTTCATCCCGATTATCAGGATGATGAGGATGATGCTGTTGCAAAAAGCATTAAAGTTCTTGATCGGATAGCGAGTAGTGTACAATAGGTGGTTATGACTATGAAAACATTGAATATAGGGATTATCGGATATCAGTTTATGGGAAAAGCTCACAGCAATGCCTGGCTTCAGGCCCCGCACTTTTTTGATTTGGGGGGAGTGAAACCGGTTCTTAAAGCAGCTTGCGGTAGAAGCGAGGAGCCGCTTAAAGCATTTGCTGATAATTGGGGCTGGGAGGAGATTGAAACTGACTGGCGGAAATTGATAGCAAGGGAAGATATTGATGTTGTTGATATTGCTGTGCCCCAACATTTACATTATGAAATTGCTGTTGAAGCAGTAAAGGCCGGGAAACATGTCTTTCTTGAGAAACCTATGGCTATGGGTTTGGAACAGGCTCGCAAAATGGCCGAAGCAGCTAATACGGCTGGGGTTGTTCATTATTTGAATCATAACTACCGTCGGTGTCCTGCAGTCCGTCTGGCAAAAAAACTGATTGACGACGGAAAAATAGGCACAATCTACCACTGGCGAGGAACGTATTTACAGGACTGGATTACTGATCCGAATTTTCCGCTGACTTGGCACTTGCAGAAGGAAAAAGCAGGATCTGGACCGCACGGCGATCTTAATTCACATAGTATTGATCTCGCCCGCTATCTTGTCGGAGAAATTGATAAAGTATCAGCAATGACAACACGCTTTATTGAAGAACGTCCCCTTCCGAATGAGCACGCAGCAACGTTCAAAGGTGGGACAAGCGGAACCGGTATGGGAAAAGTGACTGTGGAAGATGCATCTTTTTTGACTGTCATGTTCAAGAATGGGGCTCTTGGATCGTTTGAAGCTTCTCGCTTTGCTACAGGGCGAAAGAACTATAATTACTTTGAAATATACGGCAGCAACGGATCAATAATTTTCAACTTAGAACGTATGAACGAACTGCAGTTCTTTTCTAAAGAAGATCCGATTGATTCTCAGGGATTTCGCACTATTCTGGCTACTGAACCTGAACATGATTACATAGCTAACTGGTGGCCTCCGGGGCATATAATCGGATATGAACATGAATTTACCCATGCAGTCGTAGATTTTATTACAGCGGTGAAAAATGGTACATCGATTTCCCCCAACTTTGAAGATGGTGTAAAAGAGATGGAGATCCTTGATGCTGCTTTGCAATCCGCAGCAGAAGGTAAAACCATAACTCTCCAGCAGTGAATCTCTGCACTCAGTAGGGTGCGATAGTCTTAATGCATAAACAAGTTATCTCCTTCAAGAACGGAAAATAAACCGGGTGGGTGTTCTATGCGGAAAATACAGGAAAAACTTCAGAGAAGTGGTATTTCTATCGGGCTGATTGTGACCTTTTTGGTGATTATTCTTATGGCAATAGCCGTAAATATAGTTAAAGGTGTCAATTTTTTCAGCTTGAACAACTTGCTCAATGTGGTCAGAAACTACTCAATGATTGCGATTGCTGCTATGGGACAGACTTTCGTCATCATTTCCGGTGGACTTGATTTATCAGTCAGTGCAGTAATGGCTTCCTCCAATGTCGTTGCGGCAACCTATATGACAAGCAACGGGTTGATTTTCCCGGTACTGCTGTTGTGCCTTGCTCTGGCTGCACTGGTCGGTATGTTTAATGGGTATCTGGTGACAAAAAGGAATGTTCCACCATTTATCGGAACGTTGGGAACATCAATTGTCATCAATGGTCTCCGTATGATCTGGACCAACGGGATGCCGCGCGGAGCAATACCCGATGGGCTGAAAAATGTCTGCACATCCAATTTTTTAAATATGATACCCAATCTCTTTATGATGTTCGTGTTTATTGCCATTTGGTACTGGTTTCTTCTCGCTCGTACCGGATATGGCAGAAGATTGTATGTGGTTGGAAATAACCCGCGTGTAGCTATTCTGAGTGGTGTACGGAAGGACCGAATAATTATTACCGCATATATTATATCAGCGGTTTCAGCAGCATTTGTCGGTATACTGATTGGCGGATATACCGGCATAGCCGATAATTGGGCAGGTAAAGGCTATGATCTTGATTCGGTAGCATTTGCTGTTCTGGGAGGTGCTGTAATCGGGGGTGGGGCTGGATCCATTCAGGGGACGATTCTTGGGGGCTTTATCTTGTTGATGATCACCAATCTGGCCCTTCTGGCAAGTCTCCCGTTGGAGAGTCAGCTGGTAATCAAGGGACTGATTATTGTGACTGCATTGGGTATTACAGCTCGAAAACGATAAAAAGACTTGGATCCGGCAATTTCCAAGGGATGTAAGAGAGTGGGGGGTATGGGTTAACATCATCAGAGAAGGAGAAAAGAGCAATAAACAATCTTACAAATTAGATTGAATTTTATTAAAGGAGTATGTGTATGAGAAGGAAAACTAATTGGATTCTGGTTCTAATTGCGATGTTCCTGTTTGTCGGCGGATTGGCCGCTGCAGGTGGGCAGGATGAAAGTGATGGCGGAAAAGCTGCTCCCAAAGAAGACAACATCACGGTTGGTTTCAGTTGTGCGGGAATGGGAAATTCCTGGAGAATGTTTCTGAAAGCCAATTTTGATGCAAAGGTGGCTGAGCATCCTGAGATTTCCAAGGTCTACTTTACTAATGCTGATGAAAGGCCGGAAAAGCAGATTGCTGATATCGATGATCTTCTTTCAAAAGGAGTAGACTTGCTGATTATCCAGCCCTCTCTTGGAGAAGCCATTGTTCCTGCGGTGGAGCGCGCGTATAACGTCGGTATTCCGGTAATTATTTTTGACGGAACCGTCCCGACAGATCAGCATACTGCTTATGTGGGTCAGGATATGAAGCAGCTTGGTGCGCACTATGCTGAAGCACTGATTAACATGATGGGGACCGAAGGAAACATTATCATGCTGAGCGGAATAGCAGGACAGATGTCTGTTGAGTTGCGGCTTGAAGGTGCCCGTGAGGTTTTCGCAAAGTATCCGGATATTCAAATTCTGGATACGCAGTATACCGGTTGGTCAATTCCAAAAGCCAAAGAGGTCATGGAGTCATTTTTACAGACCTATCCCCAGATTGATGGGATCTGGGCTGACTCCGGGTTGATGTCGTTTCCAGCTCTTGAAACCATGAAGGAAGCCGGTCGGGCGTTGGTGCCGTCCTCTGGTGACAACCTGAACGGATATGCCAAATTCCTGGTTGCCAATAATGTACCTGGGTATATTGAGCCATATTCAACCCAGCAGGCTGCATGGGCGCTTGAGGAAGGGCTGAAAGCGGTAAAAGGTGCGGAGCTGGACAAGGTGATTTATCACCAGCCTGAACAGTATCCTTTCGAAAGAATTAAGGAAATTGTAAATATGGATCTTTCTGATTGGTGGTGGCTCGGGGACGATCAAATTCCTGAAGAATTTCTACCGCAGATTGATTAACAAGCAATTTGCATGAGTGCCTGTCGTAACTGATCTGATGCGGCGGGCACTTCAATAACAAGGTGTTGTATATGAGTACTATGGGTACTGCTGTTACTGGATCATTGCTGAAATTCAAAGATATCACAAAAACCTTTCCGGGCGTCAAAGCACTTGATTCAGTTGATATGGATTTTTCTTACGGTGAAGTTCATGCTTTGGTGGGGGAGAACGGGGCTGGAAAGTCGACACTGATGAAAATTCTTTCTGGTGTATTTAAACCGGATTCGGGCAGCATAATCTACAACGGTGAAGAAGTAGTTATAAAGAATCCCCATCAGGCTCAAATGGATGGGATATCCATTATCTTTCAGGAATTCAGTCTCATTAAGCATATGTCGGTTACTGAGAATGTGTTCCTCAACAGGGAGCCTGTTTCCAGAGCCGGGTTCCTCAGGTTCGGTAAAGCACGGGAAAGAGTACGGGAGCTGATGGCACTGCTGGATATTAACCTTGACCCGGATGCTAAAGTTATGGATCTTTCTGTGGTTCAACAGCAGCTTGTAGAAATAATGAAGGCGCTTTCCGTAGATGCTCGTATCTTGATAATGGATGAGCCTTCTGCACCTCTTACTGACAAAGAACTGAAGAAACTATTCAGTATCATAAGATCGCTAAAATCCCGAGGGGTTACAGTCATTTACATTTCCCACATGCTTGAAGAAGTATTTGAGATTGCTGATCGGGTAACTGTTATCAAAGACGGCAAGGTGATGGGTACATTCCCGGTGGAAAAACTGACCAAAGATAATCTGGTAGGTTATATGGTAGGAAGAGAGATTCAGGATATTTATCCTGATTACGGAAAGCAGATCGGCGATACTATTATGAAGGTGGAAGATCTAAGCTGCAAAGGTGAACTCGAAGGCATAACCTTTTCGCTGAGGAAGGGAGAAGTGCTTGGGCTTGCTGGAATGGTAGGCTCCGGTAGAACACGGTTGGTACAGGCTATTGTCGGAGCTGTCAGGCGTGATTCCGGAACCATCACAGTAAATGGTAAAGTAATTGATAACATCAGTATTATAGGTGCTATAACTGAAGGTTTCTGCTATATCCCCTCCGATCGTAAATTGGAGGGGATTATCACCTCTATGGATATTGTTCAGAATACTACCATCACAAGTTTGAAGAAGTTTATGAGAAGCGGAATCATTGACAGAAAGAAGGAGCGCATTGCAGCAGAAAAACAAATAGCTGCGATGCAGATTAAAACTGCATCATTATTTACGCAAATTGAGAATTTGAGCGGAGGGAACCAGCAGAAAGTACTCATAGCACGAGCATTGCTAACTGATCCCGAAATTTTCGTTATAGTCGAACCTACTCGAGGAATTGATGTCGGAGCAAAGTATGAAATCTACAAGCTGGTCAGGGAACTTACTGAAAGCGGTAAGGCCATACTGATGGTATCTTCAGAACTTCCCGAAGTGCTGGGAATGTCGGATCGCATTATGGTGCTCAACCGCGGGAGAGTTGCAGGTATTCTCGACCAGCATGAAAAGCTCTCTTCGGAGGAGGAACTGTTATCGCTTGCGGTGGGTCATACTTACTCACTCAGCTCATAAGGCAGGCACAATATGATTATGTCAGTAAATAATCGCAAATTAAGGCTTAACATTTCTTCAAGTAACTTCGTCTGGTTTATCCTGTTCGGTTTGCTGGTGTTCAGTGCAATCAGCAGTCCCATATTTCTTACCGGAAGAAATATGCGAAATGTATTGTTGATTCAGCCAGTGGGTTTAGGTATAGCTTCCCTTGCTCAGGCTTTGATCATGCTTTCCGGAGGGATTGATATGTCGATTGGCGCTGCTGTTTCTCTGCTTACGACGATGGCGGCGATTTTATTCAAGATGTTTCCGGACATGACCCCGATAACTGTTCTTATTGCAGTTTTGGTTACCGCTATGCTGATCGGCTCTCTGAACGGTTTTTTTGTTGTGATCTTGCGGATACCGGCATTCATGGGAACTCTGGCTACCAGCATGATTCTGCAGGGGCTGATCTATTTTTTCACAAAAAAACCTATTGGCGGCATCCCGCGATCTTTCCGTTACATTGCAGAGGGAAAACTGCTGGCCATTCCCTTCAGTTTTCTTTTTTTCCTGGTGATATTCGGTATTGTCTATATGCTTTTAAAGAGGCATAAAAGCGGTAAACTGGTCTATGCAGTGGGTAGTGACCAGCATATTTCAAGGATATCAGGAATAGCAGTAACAAAGGTTCGTTTTATGACCTATGTATTCGGGGGGGTGCTTGTCGGGCTTGCTGCTGTCTTTCTCGCCGCAAGAATGGGTGGGGGAGGACCGACAGCGGGGAGTAATTATGAACTTGATACGATTACAGCATCGGTAATCGGAGGAATTTCTCTGGCAGGTGGTGTGGGCAGTCCTCTTGGTATAGTCGGTGGTGTTCTGACTCTCACTATCTTCTCGAATATCATGAATCTGCTGGATATTAATCCGTATATCCAAATGTTTTTGAAAGGATCAATTCTTATACTGGCTGTTGCATTCAATAAAGTGAAAAAACGTTGATGCACAAGGTTGATAACACCGACAGTTCGTATGGAGTGAAATGCAGTAAAAGGAGAAATTGGAAAATGAAAGCAAAACTGGTACCACTCTACTTCCGGGAGAACCGGACTGAAAAATTCGATATACAGCTGCGTCTTTTACGTACCCTGCTGGCTGAGTCATCTGATTTCCTGAATCCCGTTGCCCTTGGTGATTATATACCGGAATGTGATGCCGTTGTTTTTCCTGAGATCCTCGGCGAAGCCTACCGCAGTATTGAGGCTTTTAGAGCAATAACTGTACCAATTTTTCTTATCACTTCGGAGTTTGGTACTGTGTCGATGTGGGATTGGGAGATTGCCAATTATCTTAAAGCAAAAGGGGTTGTGACTTTAGCCCCCTATAATCTGGATCAGACCCTTCTTTATTGCCGTATGGTTGCAGTAAAGCGCGAGATGAAAGAGTCCAAGTTTCTCATATTTCAGGACAATCCAGGTGAAGGGTTTCAGCCTGATATTTTCAAATCTTTTTTCTGGTGGGAAGATGAGGCTACGAGAAATATCAAGGAAAAATTCGGAACTTCTATTGAACGGAGAAGTCTGAAAGTGCTGGGCGAACGAGCTAGTCGATTCAGCGATACTGATGCAAGGGCAGTGTGGAAAAAGTGGGATTATGCAGTTGGCAGCGGCTTCACAGAGCAGATGGCCCTCAATGCGGTCAAATTGTATCTTGCTCTTGATGAAGCTATTGATTCTGACAATATTATTGGCATGGGGACCAATTGTCTGAATGAGTCGGCCTCTTGTCAGTCCACTCCCTGCCTGGCTTGGGACAGGCTTTTTGAAGAACGTAACATGATGTGGGCTTGTGAAGGTGACACAGTGACGCTTACTACCATGCATCTGCTGTATAAGACCTTTCAGAAACCAATCATGATGACGAACATTTACCCATTTCTGATGGGGATGTCGGCTTTAAAACATGAGAAGATTCCAAGCTTTCCTGAGATTGTAGAGAATCCGGAAGATCACATACTCCTTGCCCACTGCGGATACTTTGGTCTGCTTCCCAGGTCTCTCAGCTCAGAATGGCAGATAAGAAAGCCGGTTCTTGAGATTGTGAATGAAAATGCACATGTATTTGATGCAAGGATGAAAATCGGTCCGGTAACTATATCAAAGCTTGATGCTGCTATGGAAAAGCTCATGTCTGTGAAAGCGCTTTTAAAGGGATACGTGCAGTATGATTCAATTTCCGATTGTCGTAACGGCGGAGTTGTTGAAGTTCAGGATGGGAAGACCTTTATGGAGCGGGTGTATTCACATCATATTCTTCTGATGGAAGGGGATTTTTCTAATGAGTTGAAAGTACTTGCAAATATTATGAAGCTGGAGGCAGAGGAGTTTTAGACTGTCCAGGTTCCTTGCATGCAATTAAGGTATTAGCCGAATAAGATTGAGACGAGGGAAAAGACTGCTCATCTGTTTTTGTAATCCGCACGGTAATCGCTTGGACTTTTACCGGTCGCCTTTTTAAAAACTCGGGTGAAATATCCTTGATCGCTGTATCCTGATGCATAGGCAATCTCTTTGATTTCCAGTTTCTCAGCGCTGATTATCAGGTGCTTGGCTTGCTGTATGCGTAGATCCGTAATGAATCGGGTTGGTGTCTTGCCGCTGTATTCTTTTACTATTCTGGTCATATATGTTGGGTTCACATAGAATTGCCCGGCTAGTGATTGAATGGAAATATCCTCGGTATAGTGGCTGCGCAGATACTCCATAACCCCCTGGGCGAGTGCCTTCCCGGAAAGGTTGGAGGAGTAGACTGCTGCATTGTCCTTCATCTCGGAATGTTTTTTTGCTATATGCACAGCAAGTTTTACCAGGGTTCCGGCCAGTTCACCGATTTTGACCGGTTTGAGCAGGTAATCAAAGACGCCGAACTGGATAGCTCTCTGAGCATAGGAAAAATCCTCATATCCGGAAATGATCACAATGCAAATATCAGGATACTGGTAGTAGATATTCTCGATAAGCTTCAGACCGTCCATACCTGGCATTCTTATATCTGTGAAAAGAATATCAGGCTGTTTACGATGAATGCCTGCCAGAGCCTGTTCACCGTTGAATGCTTCATCGAGAAGCATAAAACGTTCATCATGAGCATTAATCTTTTTAATCAGGTTTTTCCTGATACGCTCTTCATCTTCAGCGATGATGTATGTGTATTTAATCAAGTTGTCCAATGAATCCTCCTATGCGAATTTCAGTACCCGCACCACCAGGAAGGTTGTTAACTTCAAACAGCAGTGATTCGCCGTAATGGATCAGGAGGCGGGAATAGAGATTGATCAGTCCCATTCCGTTAATATGGAAATCAAGCTGCCTTCTCTTGTCAGTACGGCATAACTCCATACTAGAGAGTAGTTTATTCAATGGTTTCTGTTTAAATCCCGGTCCATTGTCTCTGATAGTAATCCTCCATTGTCGTCTTGCATTGATTGATACCCCATCATCGCAGGTATGGTCCTTTATGAATTCCGCGTTCAGGGTTATTATCCATGGCGGATTGTCATCCATACCATATTTTACAGCATTTTCCACAATGGGCAGAATAACATGACGGGGTATTGGAATAGTCTCTGCCTCTTTGCTTACCTCAGCAGTATACTGCAGCCTGGTTCCGAATCGAATTTTCGTGCAGGAAATGTAGTGCTCAGTGATTTCCAATTCTTTCCGCAGAGTTGAGAGTGTGTTTGATCCGTCCGCAATATATCGAAGCATGCTGGTCATATGGTTTATTGTTTCCACAATTTCCTTTGTTTCACCATCTTCAGCCATAATACTCAGCGTTGCAAGCATGTTATAAATAAAATGCGGATCCATTTGAGCCTGAAGTGCCAGCAAGCGGGATTGGGTTTCAAGGGTCTTCTCAGCAACTATATGTGATAGTGTGGAGTCAAGCTTCTTGTTCATGGCTTGAAAAGTAATGTGCAGCTCATCTACCTCTTTGAGGGATAATGAAGGGGTTTTGTTATCCAGGTCGGCACTGCTCTTGGTTTCGGTCCAGTCAAGGCGGCTGATTTTATGATTGAGATCCTTTAGCGGCATTGTTATTTTGCGAGACAGCATAGCTGAAATCAAGAAACCGATGCCTAAAATGATAAGGCTGATTATCACAATTATCATTATGAATTTGTATAAAGGTAATAAATATCGGCTTCGTTCGGTAATAGTCAGCACAACCCAGCCAGGTTCAATAATTTCGGTTACAGCCACCATCTCATGTTTTCCGGATATGGGATTAGTAAAATTTATAATAGTATTACGGTGTTTCCTGTCTGCTATATCGACATAAACACTTCCCATGGGAACGGTGGTTGGATAGATCTGTACCCCGGTTTTGTCGAAAACCATAATCCGTTCCTCAATCATACTTAAGTCAGAAAACAATGTATCTGCGTACTGCATTACTTCGAGGATTCCAAGCGGCTTGTGATATTCATCGAATATTGTTTTAAAAAGTGAAATGTACAGGGGGTATTCGGATGACTTCAGCTGCTGGTTTGCATGCATATCCCCATGAAGATTGGAATAAAAGAGGGCGCCTGCAGTTGTATTGTACGAAGAGAGTATGATGGCTGTATTTTTTTGAATGGGCTGGATCATTGAGTATAAACCACTTCCGATGCTGTACAAATCTGGTAATATAATATTGACCTGAGGAACGGTCTTATACGGTCCGGTAATCTCTTCGACAATATTGATTATACCGACCGTATTTCGGTAAAGATGCTGCTTGTGTGATTCAGTTTCTTCGTGTTGTTCCACAATACTCAAGTGAGATTTAATAGTAGTTTTAAGTTGTTTTGAATAGGTTATATTCAAAGCCAGGGTGCTCATTTTTTTAAGCTCAGCACCAAGATTGTCCGAAATCTGAGTGCTGAGCTGAAATAACGATATTCTGCCACGCTCCATAAGGATATTGGAGGTATAGAAGAAAAAAGATAGTGAAAAAATCAATACCGTGAACAGCAGTGTTATAAAGTTGTTGATAGAGAGCAGGTTCTGTATACTCCGTGTCCGTGGAAGGCTTTTTTGCATCTTCATATTATGATGACTGTTACAGGCTAAAGATCATACGTGTATAGTAAACCATTGGATGATATATCGCAAACTCAATATCCTCTATAGAAAGAAATGTCCCAAAGATTGGTCATTTTTCTCCATATACAGAAGCGTTATTGAATATTACTATAAAAAAATGATTATACGATAATAATCGACAGTAAACGCTATTAAAAAGGAGTATACGATGAAGCTGAAAATGATGGGAATTCTATTGTTCTTTATGCTGATGGCTGCAGGGCTGCCCCTCGCTGCTGCAGGAGATGCGGAGAGTAGTGATGCTGATGGGACTTTTACTATTGGATGGAGTAATGCCGGAATGGGCGATTCCTGGCGTCAATTTCTTCAAAGCAATTTTCTTGCTGAGGCGGCAGTTCATCCGGAAATAAGTAAATTCTACATAACCAATGCCGATGAGCGGCCGGAAAAACAAATTGCAGATATCGATGATCTCATATCAAAAGGTATTGACGGGCTTATTGTGTATCCAACAGTTGGCGAGGTTATAGCTCCGGCGATTGAACGAGCTTATGAAGCCGGGATTCCCGTAGTTGTTTTCGGCGGCAGCATCGCCACAGACAAATATACTTCTCTGGTAACACAGGATCTTCTTGACTTTGGCCGTTCTCAAGCTCAGTGGCTGGTTGAACAACTGGGAGGAAAGGGCAAGGTGATGATGCTGAGCGGTATTGCCGGAAATACTACAGCGGAGGAACGTCTTACCGGAGCGAGAGAGGTGTTTTCAGCCAACCCCGGTATAGAGATTCTAGATCACCAGTATTGTGATTGGTCAGCAACAAAAACGAAAAGCATTATGGAGGCTGTGATGAATGCTTTTCCTCAGATCGATGGTATCTGGGCGGATTCAGGGCTGATGTCCTGGCCAGCACTTGAATCTATGGAGGAAGCCGGCAGGAAACTTGTACCTTCTACTGGCGATCAGCTTAACGGATATGCAAAGTTCTTGGTTGAGAACAATATCCCGGGATATGTTTATCCCATGACAACAAAACTGTCGGCAGAATCTGTACGCATACTTCTGAAAGCAATGCAGGGTGAGGTTGTGGATAAAATTCACTATATTAATGTCAGCGGTATGGGTCCGGATGAAATAAAGGTTTTTGTCCGGCCGGAACTTTCCGACTGGTGGTGGATAGGTGATGATCAGATTCCAGAGGAGTTTCTTCCCGACCTGTAGCAGACCTTCTGTATTGTATAGTCACTGGCTGTCCGGCATATCCGTTGCTGCTGTCCTGTCTATCTAAGGGGCAGCAGTGTTTTTTGCAGCTTTCCCAAGAATTTTATTAAGGAGTGTCATATGCTGCTGCATTCAATTTCTAAGAGCATGTCCATGGGGGGCAGGGTTGTTCCCTCAAGAATTGTATATCAACCGACAGAATCTAATAACTGTACACCGCAGGGATGTCCCACAGAAATAACCTTTAACCGGTATGAGGCATTGGCGGCTGGATTTCCGGGTATTATTCATATTGAGTCCATTGATGTTACCAATGAAACCCAGGTTCGATCGAATCGCATGGTGCTGAATGAAGGAAACCTGTCCGGGTTCAGCGAGCTGGTTCGCAGGATTCGTGCTGTTAACGGACAGTCTTTGATAATTTTTCAGTTGAGCCATGCCGGAAGATTGAGCGACCCTGCTTTCAAGGCTCCGGCAGCTGTGTATGCTAGATCTGATGTTCCAGATATCCATGTCCTTTCTACGTTTGAGGTGGAGCAGGCAAGAGAGGATTTTGTCGCGTGTGCAGTTCTCTCATGGAAGGCGGGAGCAGATGGTGTCGATTTTAAGCAGGCGCATGGATTTCTTGCAGATGACTTTCTGCACCCGGCAAACAACCGTTCTGATCAGTATGGGGGAAGTTTCAAAAACAGGACAAGATTCTTTCGTGAGACATACCATGAAATGCGGAGGCGAATTCCTGACGCCAACTTTATTATTGGTTCTCGAATATCCCCATTTGAGGGTATTCCAGGCGGTTGCGGAACTGCCGGACCGGATGAAATACTTGAGGACCTTTCAGAAATTACTGCTTTTGCCAAGTTGATGGAGCGTGAGGGGATAGATTTTATAAATGTTTCTGCAGGGTATGCCGCTGCAAATCTTGAATTGTTGCTTCCTACAGCACGCTATCCAGAAGGTGTGCCCCGCCTGTTCAGTTGGACCAAGGCAATTAAACAGGCGGTATCGATTCCGGTTATCGGATCAGGCTATTCGTATTTGAGGGATGGGCAGAATAATCTCTTTATAAGTGAGCCGAAAAAGAAAAGCCTACTAGCATTTGCCGAATATAATATTTCCCATGGATATGTGGATCTGATTGGTATCGGAAGGCAGGCCATAGCCGATCCCCTTTTTGCAAAGAAAGTTCTGGATAAACGTGAAAGTGAGGTTAACTGGTGTACTGCCTGCGGCGGCTGCGGAATGCTGTTGGGTAGCAACAAGCCTATTGGCTGCACGATATATGATCCGAAATACCGGGAAATACTGGCGAAATTGAATTCTGACAGAAGCGAAGGTTGAAAAAAGCGGATCAAGGTCTGTATTTCAATATTGTTAAGAAAACACTTTAATTGAAGCCAGTGCAAGAGCTTCGCTGCTCTGCTAGACGTCGGTTCCAGCCCCGTTCTGGAGTACTTCTAGAATGTTTGTAATTGCTTCCTGAGTTGCCCGGTAAACACTTTCCTTTGTAAAACCACCAATGTGAGCGGTCAGTATTGTGTTTGGATGAAGGAGGAGGGGCGACAGCAAGGGAGGTTCACTTTCAAAGGCGTCCACCGCATATCCGGCAATATGACCTCTTTCAAGGGCATCCAGCAGTGCATCCTGGTCCACCAATGCCGCTCTTGACGTATTGATAATGAAGCTCCCCTTTTTCATGACTTGAATAAGTTCCCTATTGATCAGGGGGTGTTCACCCGCAGGGCAATGAAAGGTCACCATGTCACTTTCTGTAAAAAGCATACGGATGTTCGTATACTTCAGTGCCGGAATCGAATGCTGCAACGCTTTGTTCGGATACAGATCGTATGCCAAAATATTCATTCCCAAAGCTGCTGCCATGCGGGCTGTAAGCTCTCCAATTTTACCGGTGCCCACAACCCCAAGCGTTTTTCCATAAATTTCCAAGCCGATGCTTCGGTCCCAGCCGCCTCGCTTAACGGAGTTGTGTATGGCAGGAATCTTTCGGATCAATGAGAACAGTAAACCGAGAGTCAGTTCCGCTACCCCGCGAGCATTTGCGCCGCGGGTGATCTTTATTGCGATCCCAAGCCTTTCTGCCGCTTGTGTATCGATATTCTCAAATCCTACGCCGTTTCTGCTGATTACTTTCAGCCCAGGACACTGCTCAAGAATGGTACCAGAGATTTTTTCAACACCGGCAAGATATCCGATACATTCAGGAAGAACCTTCTGCAGTTCCTCGGCTGATGGCTGCCTGCCAGGAAACGGGGTTATTACCTTATACCCGGCTTCAGTGAGCAGGCTCAACAGTTCGTGACCATTCTGTGAAAGAGAACGCGGAGTTACCAGAATTTTACCTCTGCTTTTCATGATTGCCACCTCGGGTTGTCTTCTACGGTCCATCTGCCTTCTTTCTCAACAACAATCTTCCTGAAGCCTTTTTCCTTGATAGATCCGTAATCATGGCCGGCATCACCACGGAACACATAAAAAGTGATCAATGTTTCGGTATTTGATAAGTTGATGCTTCTGTGGGCATAACGACCAGGTACATATACTGCTTCACCAGGGTGCATTTCCTTGTATTGGATATCGCCCTCCGGATTCTCCATCATCATCATTCCATAGCCGGCAAGGCAGTAGTAAATTTCAGCTGTATCGAGAATTGTATGGAAATGTCCGTTTGTCATGTGGTATTCATTTCCCACCTTCCCAGGATATACGATACTGGTACCGTATGCCAGATCACTTTCTTTTTCAGGTACTCCCAGCTCGTAGAAGCGGTATATAACATCATTGCCGGTCTGTTCCAGCCGTAATCTGGCGGTTTCATCAAGATACATGTTCTTCATATTTGAGTAGCGTCTTTCGAGTGGGGGGGCTTCGCATTCTGCTAAACCTGTTGCCGGATCAAAAAATATGGGTTTTTCAATATAGAATGGATGTTTCATAGAGTTACCTTTCCTTTTGTTGGGTCACACTCGATTACAATCGGGTGGAGGAAGCTAAATTTGACAGAATATCAAAATCCTGCCCGCTGGTTGGTATATCAATGTGGAATACTTCAGCAACTACCCGTGTCCAGCCGTGGATGAAGTAGACCCAGCCGTCTTCAACTTTGAGGGAGCGTCCGTCAGCCTGATTTCTTGCCTGCTCCAGAAAAACCAGGTTTCCGCGGTAATTAAAATCCCAGATGATGCCATTTTCTGGGAAAATCACCTTATCTGTCAGTGGTGAACCAGGCCGGTCTTTTCCCAACCCTGTGGCATTGACTATCATGGAACCAGGTTTAAGTTTTGTCACAAGGAGATCATTTTCCTCCGGCGTCGGGCACAAGTAGTATTCGAAATTGATTCCTCCGGTTCCGACCGCTGCGTGTATTTTTTTCATTTCTGTCAGTCTCGCTTCACTCCGATTGGAGATAAGAATTTTATCAGGGGTATCCCCATTAGTTTTTCGTTTGTTAATGAGGTACAGGGTCAAAGCCAGAGATGATCCTCCCGCTCCAAGAAGATAGAGATCTGCATGGGTGTTCTGCCAGTATCCCCCATCGACAATAGCCTCAAGTGACAACCCGCTGGTTATCGGATCTTTAGCATGTCCCCAAAGATTATCGCCCTGCTTGGAGATTGAGCTTATTTCACCTAAGAGTTCGGCATACTGTCCAAGGTTGGTGAACATATCTCTCGATGCCTTCAGCAGATCAATTTTGTGGGTAGTAACCAAAGCTCCTAGCGAGAGGGGATCGTTCTTAATGAATTGAACCGCTTCCCTGTAGAGCTCCGGGTTTGCATGGGGCTCAAAATCAAATCCCTTTATTTCAGCATCCAGGTTCAGATGATCAGCCCATAGCGGGAAGACTTTCATTATAGAGGATTTTTTTGTAGTAACTCCAATAAAATACATTGTGCGATGCACAGCTGGAATGTATTCATTCATTGCCGATTCTCCTTTTTATAGTTAATGCATACACAATATGCTAAAAATAATTATATTTCAATATCAAACAATAGTAAATGATAAAAATAATTGCACAATACGATAATATATGATTGACAATAGCTAGCGTATAGTTGTATTCTTCCAATCGTTCCTATGGCTTTATTATATGAAGAAAAGAGGATGGAAATGGAAGTATTAACAGAAGTACTAGCAAGAATTGAGGAAGAAAAGATTGTTCCGGTTATAAAACTGGAAAGGCCTGAGGATGCTGTTCCCTTGGCAGATGCACTAGCAGCCGGCAGTATTGGTATTGCTGAAATAACATTCAGAACCCGTACAGCAGCGGAATCGATTCGGCTGCTCAGGAGGGAAAGACCCGATATGCTGATAGGAGCAGGTACGGTTCTGACTCTGGATCAGCTCGAGGCCGCGGTTAGCTCAGGGGCCGGGTTTATCATGAGTCCCGGTTTTAACCCTGTAATAGTACAGGCTTGTATCAGTAGAGGGATTCCCATTGTTCCGGGAGTGAACAATCCTTCACATATAGAGGCAGCCATACAGATGGGGTTGGGGGTGCTGAAGTTTTTTCCAGCCGAGCTGTCGGGTGGTATTGAGATGCTAAAGGCCTTCGGTTCGGTTTACTCTGTAGACTTCATACCAACTGGGGGGCTCCATGCCAAAAACGTCATCAGTTATTTGAAGTTGATGAATGTTGCTGCCTGCGGCGGCAGCTGGATGGTAAAGGATGAAATGATCAGGCAAGGTAATTTTAATCTTATACAGAAGTTGTCAGCGGAAATAAAATCGTCCATAGCTGCAGAATTGCAGATTTTATGAAAATGCCTGGGTAAATAGAGACCTGGCATACAGGAGAACGAGATGCAAAGTAAGATTAATGTTTGTGTTATTGGCGCGGGAAGAGCAGGAATGATTCATGCGGCTAATTTCCGATATTCCATACAAAATGCCCGATTGATCGCTATATCTGATCCGGTTGAAGAGACTGCTGCTGAGGCATGTGCAAAACTGGGAATACCGACTCGCTATCTTGATTATAAGGAAGCACTGGAGAATCGTGATATTGATGCTGTTGTAGTTGTTACACCAACGGTATACCACAGAGACATTGTTGTTGCAGCGTCAAAAGCCGGAAAACATGTTTTATGTGAAAAGCCAATGGCAATGAATGAACAGGAATGCAGGGAAATGACTGCGGCAGCTGAAAATGCCAATGTTAAGCTCCAGCTTGCATTTATGAGACGTTTTGATGAAAGCTTCATGTTTGCCAAAGAGAGAATTGACTCTGGTGAAATTGGCGATGTCGTCTGTGTTAAGTCTCTGACTCATGGACCAAGTACTCCAAAAGCCTGGATGTATGATATCAGTAAAAGCAATGGTCCTCTGGCTGAAGTAAGCAGCCATGATATTGATGCCCTGCACTGGTACGGAGGCAGCTATATTCATGAAGTGTATGCCGTTGCCGGCAATTATCGTTCCCCTGAGGCTCTGAATGATTTTCCCGATTTTTATGACAACATTCTTATGACCTGTCGCTTCAGGAATGGAGTACAGGGATTGGTAGACGGCGCACAGGGTGTGCGCTACGGTTATGATTCAAGGGTAGAGATACTAGGAACAAAAGGGATTATTCATGTCGGTAAACAGAACAACTATAATGTTGTTGAGGTCTCTCCAAACGGAATAAGTACTCCATTTGTAAAAAGTTGGCAAAATCTGTTTATTGAAGCATATCGAAAAGAGGATGAACACTTCATTGAATGTATCATG
Organism: Spirochaetia bacterium; assembly: GCA_021736525.1. Lineage (GTDB taxonomy): Bacteria > Spirochaetota > Spirochaetia > JABMQR01 > JABMQR01 > M55B182. Next base: position 26,972 of record JAIPFR010000003.1, on the reverse strand, counting down.
AAGGATAGTCAGCCGAAAGTAACCGGTGCAGACGGGCTTGAAGCCGTGAAAGTAGTAAATGCCGGTAATATTTCTATTCGTGAAAGAAGGCCGGTAACTCTTAGCGAAGAGTAAAACAAGAAACGAAAGGAGAAATACTTTGAAAGCAGCTAGATTGTATGGTAAAGAAACTATACGTGTAGAAGAAGTTCCCATTCCGGAGATCGGAGAAGGTGAACTGCTTCTCAAAGTAAAGGCAGCTTTTGTCTGCGGAACTGATGTACGGTTCTATAAAAATGGGAATCCAGGACAGAAGGACAAGCCCCTTATTATCGGACATGAAGTTTCAGGAATTATAGAAAAAGCAGGCAAGGGTGTTGAATCCTATAAGGAAGGACAACGTGTTGGAGTTGCTCCTAACTATGGATGCGGAGTGTGTGATCTTTGTACAAGTGGGAATTCTCAGCTATGCACCCGCTCAGAAGCACTGGGAGTTACCATGGATGGAGCCTTTGCAGAATATATGCGAATTCCTGCTGCGGCCGTAAGGCAGGGGAATGTTGCTCACTTGAGTGATTCAATATCGTTTGAAGAAGCAGCACTGGCAGAACCATTGTCTTGTGTGTTTAATGCATATGAGAAAATTGGTATATACCCAGGTGATCATGTCCTGATTATTGGAGCCGGCCCAATTGGACTTATGCATACTCGTGTTGCACTTCTTGCCGGTGCTGCTTCAGTGTATATTACTGACATAAGTTTTGAGCGTATGGAGCTGGCACGAAAATTGATACCTGAGATAATCCCTATAGACTCAGGAAGCGTTCGTGATTCCATACAGGCTTTGACCAACGGCAGACTGGCTGATGTGGTGATTACTGCTGCCTCAGCAAAAGTTATTCAGGAACAGGCATTTTTACTAGCTGGAATGAATGGGCGGGTAATGTTCTTTGGGGGGCTACCCAAGGGGAATTCTGTGGTAAACTTGGATACGAATGAGATACATTATAAGCAGCTTACTGTTGCAGGAACAACCAGGCAGAATTTACGGCAGTATAGGGAATGTTTGAGACTCGTTGAAAGTAACAAGCTGAAAGTATCCGATCTGGTGACTTCGGCAGCACCTCTTGATGAAGTAAATACTATAATTAGCGATGTTGCCGAAGGTAGGGGTTTGAAAAGTGCAATACAATTCTGAAAGAATGAAAAAATCAATGTAACTATAAAGGGAGTATTTGTATGGCACGCAGATTTGTAATTGGTGTTGATATCGGTACGCAAGGTGTGAAGGCAGTACTTTTTTCTGAAGATGGGGAAGCGCTTTCATCGTCTTTTGTTCCTTCAAAGCTGCAGCAGCCAAAAACTGGTGTTGTTGAAGAAGATCCGGATTTTCAAGTTTATTCCGTTTGCAGTGCTATTCAGGAGTGTGTATTCAAGGCAGGGAAAATTAAGAAAGCTGATATAGCCTGTATTGCAATAGACGGCCAGATGGCTGGAATATTGGGGGTTGGGAGTGATGGAAAGGCCGTAACGCCGTATGATTCCTGGCTGGATACACGCTGTACTCCTTATATTGAAGTAATGCGGGAAAAAGCTGAAGAAGCTGTTACCTTGAAAACGGGTAATCCCCCAAGCCTGAACCATGGTCCGAAAATACTTTGGTGGAAGAACGAAAGACCAGACGTCTATGCCGAGATTGCATCTTTTGTTCAGCCTGCCGGGTATGCTGCCATGCAGCTGTGTGGACTTTCTGCTCGGCAAAGTTTTATTGATACAACCTATCTGCATTTTTCCGGGTATGCAAATAATCCTGCCAGTGAGTGGGATGCTGAACTGCTGGCGATTTTTTCTATGGATAACGCTAAAATGCCGGAAATTGTCTCTCCTTTTACCATCGTTGGAGGGTTGACGAAAGAGATGGCCGAACGCTGCGGCTTGGAGAAATCCGTTCCTGTTGCAGCCGGGTGCGGGGATACCGCGGCATCATTTTTATCCTGCGGTGCAGTTCAATCCGGAGTGTGCGTCGATGTTGCAGGTACTGCAAGTGTTTTCGCCGCAACTACTGATGCTTTTTGTCCTGACATTGAGATGAAAATTCTTGGGTGCGGAGCTTCTGTTACTCCCGGGCTGTGGCATCCGTATGCGTATATTAACGGCGGCGGAATGAATCTGGAATGGTTTGCTGCAGAGATTCTGAAGAAGGATAAAAACAATGACTCCCGGTTTGATTCGCTGCTTCCTGCTGAATTGAGTCCAAAAATGACAGATCCGCTGTTTTTACCTCATATGGGAGGAAGGGTAAGCCCAAGTCAACCGCACTTGCGGGGGACCTTTGCTGGTTTGAACTGGAAGCACAATGATAAAGATTTGTTTATGGCTGTCATTGAAAGTGTCGCTCTTGAATATGGTATCTATCGGAAAGCTCTCATGCATATATTGCCTGATACGCAACTCCAGGAAATGCGGATAACAGGCGGTGGAGCACGAAGCAGAATCTGGAAGATGATTAAGTCTGCTGTCCTTCAGGTTCCGGTCGCCAGTATTGCCGAAGACTACGGAGCTCCTATGGGGGCAGCAATGGTTGCTGCATGTGCGGTTAATATATTTCCATCAACTGAAGCTGGTGCGAAAGCCTGGGTTCATGTAAATGATGCATTTCCAATTAATGCCAAGCTGATTGAGCACTATCAACGGCGGCTTGACATGTATGAAAAGCTCTTAAGCTCTATGGATAAATTTTACTCGGAATTCGTTTGATATGAATACAGAGAATAAAAAAAGCAGATCGGCAGTTCTCACGATGAACCTGATGCCGGTGGATACCTATCTCAATAACGAGGTTGAACTTGGCATCAGCTTTTGGTGGCTTGGACAAGCCGGTTTTCTTTTACGCGGTAATGGTAAAAACCTGATAATAGATGCATATTTATCTGATGTCTTGGCAGATAAGTATAGGGGAAAGCAGTTCCCGCATGTTCGCATGATGGATCCGCCCCTGTTACCGGAAGACCTTGTCAATATTGACGCAGTACTGTGTACTCATAGTCACTCCGATCACATGGATCCTGGCTTGCTTTCGGTTATTGCAGCTAATAATCCTGAATGCGTATTTATTATGCCTGAAGCAGCACGGAATGTAGGAATATCCCGAGGAGTACCGGATAGCAGAATAATCGGTATGGACGCAGGTGATACACTGTCTTTTGGGGACGTGTTTTTCGGTGAAGGTGTTACCGTTTTTTCTGTACCTGCAGCGCACGAGATACTGAGGGTTAATGATTCTGGAAGGCATTTGTTTCTGGGGTATGTTCTTCAGTTCGGATCCGTTACGGTTTACCATTCCGGGGACTGCGTGCCGTTTGAAGAAATGGATACCTGGCTAAATGATTATACTATTGATATACAGCTGCTTCCTGTAAACGGGAGGAGCCGTATATTGACTGACAGCGGGATTGCTGGAAATTTTACGATTGAAGAAGCCTTACAAGTTATGGAAAAACATGATATAAAGTATATGGTTCTTCATCACTTCGGGATGTTTGCTTTCAATACTGCTGATGTTAACCTGCTTCAGGAAAAAATTGAGAAAGCAGGAAAACAGGATCATGTCTTTCCAGCAAGGATTGGGATAAAATATGCAGTTACAGATCATTAAACTAGTATAAGGTGATCAGATGGGTAAGGAAAAGTCTGTAGAGAAAATACTTTTTGCTGAAGAAAGAAGAAATCGACTTGTTGAATATATCAATGAAAAACATAGAGTGACCAGTCAGGAACTTTGTGAGGCATTTTCAGTCTCAAGTGCAACGATACGGAATGATCTTAGAGAACTAGGCGAGAAAGGGTTTATTTCTCGTACGCACGGAGGAGCGGTAAGCAAATCTCAGACCAGGTTTGAAACAAAAATTGAACGCCGTCTTTCTGATAATCTGGAAGAAAAACGTACAGTTTCTCGACTGGCGCTTTCTCTCGTAGAAGACGGAGATACTATCCTTCTTGACTCTGGTACAACGCTCTATGAGCTTGCAAAAATCCTTTATGAGCGTCACAATTTGACAATTGTAACAAATGACCTGACCATAGCCGGGATTCTGGAAAATAACGAGAACTGCGAAATATTGCTTGTAGGCGGTATGCTCAGAAAGGGTTTTCATTGTACTCTTGGAAGCAGAGAAAACTCTATACTCAAATCTATTTCTGTCGATAAAGCATTTATGGGAGCCAATTCTTTTTCTGCAAAGAGGGGAGCCAGTACTCCAGATATTGCACATGCTGAAATAAAAAGGGAAATGATACAGATTGCTTCCCAAGTTATACTTTTATGTGATCATACCAAGCTGGAAAGGGATTCTTTCATGAATTTTGCATCTCCAGAAAATATAGACATTCTCATAACTGATTCAATTGATCCGGAATTGAAAAGGGGATATGAGGATCTGGATATTACTGTTTTCTCCGAATTGTGAAAGCTATGAAAAGGTCAATCCTTATAGTTGATGATAATGTTCGCACGTATAGAAGCCTGCAAATAAATTTTCAGCCTTTAGGGTATATTGCCGCATATGCTCCTGATTCCAAGTCAGCCCTCGAGTTGATTGAGAAGCAGCAGTTTGACCTGATAATACAGGATTTAATGCTGGGAACTGAAGATAGCAGGAACCTTCTTGATATATTTATATCGCGGCGCAATCCCCCCCCGGTAATTATGATTACAGGATATGCCTCGATCGATTCCGCCGTAGATTCAATAAAAAGAGGAGCTTTTGATTATGTCCAGAAACCCATTGATTTTGATGAACTGCTGGAAGTAGTTGAGAAGGCGTTATCTTCTGTTGATTCAAGGTACAGTAATCATACCCGTGCTGTGAAAAAACAAGGATTTTTTAAAACTGAATCTCCGGTTATGTCGGAAGTGATGGAAAAAGCGGCTAAGCTGGCTTCAACGGATCTTCCAATTCTAATTCTTGGAGAGAATGGAACTGGAAAAGAGTTGCTTGCAGAATTTATTCATCAAAATTCACTGCGAAAAGATAAAGAGCTTCATAAAATCAATTGTGCTGCATTTCAGGAAAGTATTCTCGACAATGAGTTGTTTGGACATAACAAAGGAGCCTATACAGGTGCAGAAGAGGAGTACAAGGGAATATTTGAATTGGCGAACGGGCATACATTGTTTCTTGATGAAATTGGCGACATGTCTTTATCTATTCAGTCAAAAATACTCAGGACTCTTCAGAACAATGAAATACGTAGAATTGGCGGTAATAAAGTAATTACTGTTGATGTTCGTTTTATTGCAGCTACCAATAAAAACATAAAGCACATGATTGGTGAAAAAGAATTCAGAGAAGACCTTTACTACAGACTTAGTACTGTGGTTCTTAATTTACCGCCGTTGCGTGATCGTTTATGTGATATTCCAGGATTAGTAAATGTTTTTGTGGCGGGGGGGGCTGATCTTGCCAATTCGTGCAAAAAGTTTTCTGAGGAGGTGCTCGATATTTTTATGCACTACACCTGGCCGGGGAATATCAGGGAGTTAAAGAATGCTGTTCAGTACTCGCTTGCCATCTCGTCAAGCGATTGTATTTATCCAGAAGATTTACCGGTGAATATAAGAAAGAATATTCAAGAGAGCGGGATTCATTCTTTTAGTACTGTCGAGCAGGCTGAAAAAGAAATAATAATGACTGTTCTTTTCAGGCATGGGTTCAACAAGTCAAGAGCTGCAGCAGAATTAAATATGACCAGAAAAACCTTATACAAAAAGATAGAAAAGTATGGAATCAGAGAGGCCGAAAACGGAACAGCCTGAGAAAACGATAGTCTCACTTGAGAATATATCCCTGAAAAACCGTTTTAATAACATACTTGATAATGTCAGTCTTTCTATGAAAACTGGAGAAATCCATGCGTTAATTGGGGAAAAGGGGAGTGGTAAATCCACACTGGGAAGAGTCATATGCGGAATAGTAAAACCTGACTCAGGAAAAGTTATTCTAGCAAAAGTTCAGCCTCCCAAAGAAACTGGTAGAAAACAGACAAAGAAACCCCACATTGTAATGATACATCAATCAAGGACAGCAAATCCCAAATTCACCGTTTGGGAACATCTCCTTTATACAACTCCAACAAGCTTTACAGGAATACTGGTACCGAAAGGACGGTTGATTTCACTAGCTGAAGAAATAATCGGTAAATATGGACTTGTACTGCATGTTCTAGACAAGATTGAGCAGTTGAAAGAACCTGATTATGTTATTCTAGAACTGATACGGCTTGCAGAGCAGAATCCTGATGTACTTATTATTGATGAAGTTATATCGCAACTTCCCTATATGCATATTTCAATTTTTTCAAATATTTTGTTTCAGCTCAAAAAAGCCGGAACTGCAGTTCTTTTTATTACACATAATTTTGAACTCCTGTATGATTATGCAGATCGTGTTTCAATTATCAGGAATGGGAAAACAATTTACTCAGGACTGACAAATTCAATAGATAAGATAAATTTAATCAGACTTACCTATACCGAAAATATCCGTAAGCAAAAATCACGGACTGAAGAGGAAGAATTTTATACGTTTTTACGTTTTAACCAGGCAATTCTTGAAAACTTGCCGGTGAATCTGCTTGTTCTTGACGTGAATAACTACATAGTAATGGCTAATAAGTATTTTGAAAATTCCTTTGAGATTGAACAGGAGTTCTACCTGCATCAACCAATATCATCAATGCTTAAATGGCAAAGTGAGAGGTTGATTGCCGCTTTGAAAGATTCTATTGAATCAAGAAAATTGAAAATCTTATTCAATGTGCCGATAGTGACCAACGGCAGACAAACAATTAATACATTGAAAATCCTGCCGATTCATGATGGAGTATCCACGGTTGGTCAAATTCTCGTTATTGAAGATGTGACGGACTACTTCAATTTTCAGAAAGAAATAATGTTTTCTGATCACATGGCTTCTATAGGTCTGCTTGCGGCTGGAGTTGGCCATGAAATTAACAACTCTCTGGAAATAGCCTTTAACTATCTACGATTTATCAAACAAAAGGCAACATCAGCGCAATTAGAAGATCCTATGTCTGAACTTCGAGAGGAATTGCTTATTATAAAGCAAATCGTATCAAAACTTGTGGATTTTTCAGATGCTCATGTTATAAAGACGGAACGTACCGACCTTAATGTATTGATTTCTGGCTTTATCAATTTGATTAAAAATAATAAAGAATATGAGAATATATATTTTTCTCTGCAGCTTTCCGAAAAACCTGTTCTTACTGATTTGAATTCCAATGAATTCAGGGAGTTGCTCACAAACATTGTGAAAAACAGTCGGGAAGAAATGCCAGAAGGTGGAGAAATAACCATTAGCACGCAAGTTCTGGAAACGGATACTGGCTGTATTGCTCGATTGGTCATAAAGGATACCGGACCGGGAATTCCTGCAAAGGATATGGAATCGATTTTCCTTCCGTTTTATTCAACCAAAAAGAAAAACTCCAAAAACATCGGACTTGGTTTGTCGTTATGTTATTCAATAATTGATAGAATTGGCGGTTCTATATATATAGAGAATACTCAACCAAAAGGTTGCAGGTTTATTATTGAGCTGCCTGTCATTTCTTCATTATAGCTGGTGTTTACTTTCCTGAAGCACTGTTTACTTCCGATACAGTGATTACAATATCTGTATAGATAGTAAACACTAAAAAAAACTTTCCTGTCGTATAGCGAATAGTATTCCGCTTTAGATGCTGGAAAATAGCAGAAAAATAAAAATTTTTTTTGGTACGGATCCTGCTTTAAGGTAAAAGAAGAAAACTTTATGATATCGGCTTTTATAAACAGGGGAGCACCAATGAAAAAAAGAGTAAATGAATACTTGCTAAGTATAGAGGCGAAAGGTATTGAGCTGCAAAGAAAAGATGGGGCTCTTTTGTGGACCGGAGATAAACCAGGATCAGTAAAAACGTATGGACCCTTAGTCGGGAAGAAAATAGGATGCCTTATTACGAGCGAATTCAGCGATTTCCAAGCTTATTACATAGCTGCTTATATTGGAGAGTTTGGTGGAGCTCTGGATTTTATCCTTGTGGATGATGTTTCTTGGCATTGGACAAGACCCAACAACAGGCAAAAAGGTGTCCAGGGCTTATGGGGGTTAAGTGTTGACCCGATTCCAGTGGGAGGAGGCGAGAAAGCTGATACTGCTGTGAAAGTGACTCTAGCGGTAGCCGAAGAGTATGATGCACTGATAATACTAGGCGGACCATCAGGTGATATTATGTCAACTGAGAAGCCGGTACAGGACCTGCTGTTGAGAGCTTATAATAACGGGGCTGTATTAGGAGGAATTGGCGGTGGGATTATACCGCTAATTACAGTTGGTCTTACCGACGGTAAAAAATGCACGGGAAACGAACAAGTGGACTTTATGCTCAAAAGGAAGTGTGATTACAGTAATGATCGTTGCGTTCTGGATGAAAGGATTCTGACAGCTCAGGATACAGTGGATACCCCGGAATTTGTTTCTGAGCTATGCAGTTTTTTCGATAATGATTATGTGGACAATCGTAAAGACATGTTGAAGGGAAAACGAATGCTGCTTATTGCAGGGTGGGATTTCGAGGATTTTGAAATTGCAGTTCCAGCACTTGAGTTTCTGCATCGCGGGTCAGAACTCATCATTGGTACTTTTACCGGGTGTAAACGATCCAGACCCCCCCTGCTTGGTGTTAATGTTGTACAAGGTAATTTCGGGATGTCAGTTCCGCTTCAGGAAATCAATGACGATCTGTATCAAATTAAGGATTTAAGGGATATATCACACGAAGAATATGATGGATTGATGATTCCCGGTTCTTTCTGTCCATGGAATATGATTGAAGCTGGTTATCCCCTGACCTTTCTGCAGGGAGCCGATGAATCAGGCAATATGATTGCTTTTATGTGCCATGGACCTATAGCAGTTGCCGCTGCCGGCCTTGCTGAGAACAAGAAATCAACTGGATGGTTATCGTGTCTACCCGCCTTCAATTCTATGGGGGGGGATTTCCAGACCGAATGGGCGGCAGTTATTGACGGCAATATGGTATCTGGAAGAACAACACCGGAATTACCGGAGTTCATTGATGCAATGTCTATAGGTTTACTTACGAATGGGAACATACCCGATTGAGGGATACATGAGATGACGGAAAAGAATCAAACAACAATGAAGGCAGCTGTCTTAACCGCTCCGGGGAGCTTTACGCTTCAGGACGTGCCTGTGCCGTCAATCGCATATGATGAAGTGCTGATAAAAGTTGCTTTCTGTGGGATTTGCTCTACAGACAAGATGATATTTGATGGTCTGGTCAGCGTGGAGCACATACCATTTATTCCAGGTCATGAATTTGTCGGGACAGTTGCTGCAGTCGGCAGTCGCGTGACGCGGATATCAATTGGCTCCGCGGTTGCGGTCGATATAAACATCAGTTGCGGAGTATGCAGGAACTGCAGGAATGGTGAACCGTTGAAGTGTACAGAAATACAGCAGATTGGAATTCACAGGGACGGTGGATTTGCAGAGTATGCGGCAGTTTCAGAAAAAAATGTATTTCCCATAGGTACAGGTGTAATCAGTGGAAAAGACCTGATCAAATATGCATTGGTCGAACCAATATCAAATGTAGTCAGGGCTCAAAAAAGAACAGGATCACTTCTTGCAAAGCGTACCGCAGTTATCGGGGATGATGCTATGGCGCTCTTTCACCTTCAAGTTGCCCGAGTGCAGGGGGCGGTTCCCATCGTACTAATAGCGACAAACACGGTAATTGGGAAATTTGGTAAGCAAATGGGTGCGGATACGGTGGTTGTGATAGATGAGTGGACTGCAGGGTCAGAAAAGCTGCATCAATATCTTGGATATTTTGATGTAGTGGTTCAAACATCATCTCGAGTCTCAACCTTTGATATGGGGGTAATGCTAACGGGTCCGGGTGGAATGCTTCTTGCTGCCGGGTTTCCTGAAGCTGGCAGTGAAATTCGATTTGATCCAGTTGAGTTGGTTCTTAATGAAAAAAAGATTGTATCAGCAGTGGCCGGTGTTGGTTCTGATGTCTCGGACGCAATAACATTAATCCAATCAAATCGTCTCAATCTTGATCCCTTTATTTCAGAAGTTGTTTCATTGTCTGATGTGGAAGTGGAACTGAAAATGGGGAGACCGGGTTCTGAAACCTTGAAGGTACTGGTAGACCTGAACCAGTAATTGTGTAGAGATAGGTAATAAATTATGAACGATGAATATATTCTGGACATGAAAAAAATTACCAAAACATTCCCTGGGGTAAAGGCTCTCAGTGATGTTTCCTTTGCTTGCAGATATGGGGAAATACATGCTCTGCTTGGTGAGAATGGTGCAGGGAAGTCAACCTTAATAAAAGTGTTGAGCGCTGCCTTCCAGCCGGATTCCGGGGAGATTTACTTTAAGGGAAAACTGTTTGCTCATCAAAATCCAATATCAGCTCAGCAGGCTGGAATTGGTGTTATTTACCAGGAATTCAATTTAGTTCCCTATCTTTCAATTGCTGAAAACATTTTTCTCGGAAACGAACCTGTTACAAAAGCAGGCTTGGTCGATCGCAAGAAAATGGATTCTGCAGCAGAAGAAATTCTTAAAGGATTAGGATTAAATCTCAATGTACGCACATCGGCTCACAAGCTTAGTGTTGCGGAACAGCAGATGATAGAGATTGCAAAGACACTCTCTTTGAATGCAGAACTGATAGTTATGGATGAACCAACTGCAACCTTGTCAGATCACGAAATTGAGTTTCTGTTCAGCACAATTTTACGATTAAAACAGCAGGGAAAGACCATAATTTATATATCTCACCGTCTTGAAGAGATTTTTAGAGTATGTGATCGGGTCTCTGTGCTTAAGGATGGGAAATATATAGGCTCAAAGGATGTTTCAGATATTGATAAAGAAATTCTCATCCACATGATGGTTGGACGTACGTTGTCAGATTATTTTCCGGTCAACAAAGCAAAAAGAGGAGATAAAGTTCTTGAAGTAAAAAATCTTACTAGAAAAGGTGTTTTTAAAAATATTTCTTTTGATGTGTATGAAGGTGAAATTCTTGGACTTTCAGGTTTGGTTGGTGCCGGTCGTACGGAAGTAGTCAGGGCGGTTTTCGGAGCAGATCCATTTGACTCCGGTGAGATTCTTATGTATGGAAAGCCCTTGAAAATTCGTAAGCCAATAAATGCAATCAGGAACAGTATCGGTTTTGCTACCGAGGACCGCAAGCAGCAGGGTTTGGTCCTTGGATTATCAGTGAAAAAGAATATAACATTAACTGTGCTCGAACACATACGGAAATATTTTCTACTGCAGATGAAAAAGGAAAAGGCACTTGTCAATTACTTTATAAAAACACTGAAAATAGCTGCAAAGGATCAGGATGTGCTTGTAAGAACTCTAAGTGGAGGGAATCAGCAGAAAGTTGTGCTAGCTAAATGGCTTGCACACGATAGCAAAGTGCTGATTCTTGATGAGCCTACCCGAGGTATTGATGTTGGTGCTAAAACGGAGATCTATAATCTTATGAGAGAGCTTACAAAAAAAGGAAAAGCAATTGTCATGATCTCATCAGAATTGCTTGAGGTCATAGGGATAAGTGATCGTATTATTGTTATGAATCAGGGACGTTTCACGGGTGAGTTGTCGGCAGAGAATGCTACAGAAGAGGCTGTAATGAAATTTGCGATAGGAGGAGTTGAATAGTGAAAGAAAAAACGTTGACAAATTCACGATACCACAATCGAATAGAGTTTTCGAGTTTTTTTGAGAAGTATGGAATGCTGGTAGTATTAGGAGTACTGTTTCTGGCCTGTTCCCTTATATCTTCAGTTTTTTTACGGCCTTCAAATCTTTTTAATATTACACGACAGGTGTCAGTCATAGGCATTATCAGTATTGGAATGACTTTTGTTATTCTGACCGGTGGAATAGATTTATCTGTGGGATCTGTTTATGCATTTGCAACACTGGTAATAACTGGGTTGAAACATCTGGGAGCTGTCCCGGCTGCTGTTATTGCTCTTGTCATCAGCATGGTCTGGGGGCTTCTAGCCGGTATATTAGTTACCAAGGGACGGCTGCAGCCATTTATTGCAACGTTGGGTCTTATGACAGGAGTTGTCGGATTTGGACTTACCTTTTCACGGGGACAGCCGATATTAGGTGCACCTGAGGGGTTGAAATTCATTGGGCAGGGAACTCTGTTTGGAATCGTTCCGTTTCAATCGATTTTGTTCATAATAACTGCAGCAGCAGCTCATATAATTCTAAACAGAACCCGGCTTGGAAGACACGTTTATGCGGTAGGTGGAAATGAAGAAGGATCCCGATTGTCCGGTATATCAGTGGATAACGTTAAGATTACTGTTTATGTAGTCAGTTCTTTTCTGGCAGGATTTGCTGGAGTAATAACAGCTAACCACATGAACTTTGGGGAGGCAAACATTGGCTCGGGGATGGAGCTTGATGCTATAGCAGCAGTTGCTGTTGGGGGTACAACTCTGGGAGGAGGTTCCGGTGGTGCTGCAGGAACGGTAATAGGTGTATTAATAATAGGTGTATTGAATAATCTGCTGAATCTTATAAATGTTCCCGGGTATACGCAGAAAATTGTAAAGGGAGTGATAATAATTGCTGCAGTATTGCTTCAAAGTGTCCAGGAAAACAGAAAAAAATAAAAAAACACATTAGTAAATGTGAAAAAATTTGAGGAGGTGTATCCATGAAAAGGATCGCAGTGGTTTGTTTGATTTTCTTGATTGTTGGAAGTCTCGTCTGGGCGACAGGAGAAGAAGAAGCTGACGATGGGAAGTATGTGATCGGATTATCGCAGGAGAGTCTTGATCATCCCATGATGATTGCTCAGAGACAGCAAATAGTTGATGCTGCCTCAAAATATCCGAATGTTGAGGTTATTGCTACTGATGGTCAGGGCTCTGTAGTAACTCAGGTTGCAGGTATTGAGGATATGATGGCACGAGGAATGGATCTGCTTATGGTTCAGGCAGCAAAGGCAGAAGGACTTCGTCAGCAACTTACTAAAGTGCATGAAGCAGGTATTCCATTCATGTTTGTTGGCAAGGCTATACTTGGAACTGAGGCTACAACCCTGGTCTCTGTAGATGACCGAAGTATCGGAAATGAAATTGGCGAGTACATTGTTGAGAAGCTTACTGAGAAAAATGGTACTCCGAAGGGCAATGTAGTTATTTTAGAGGGTATTCCAGGTGATCAGACTTCTGTTGAAAGGGTCGGCGGTTTCCGTCAGGTAATTGATAAATATCAGGATATCGTTGTAATTGCTCAACAGCCGGCAGATTATCGTCGTCCTCAAGCATACAATGTTATGCAGAACATTCTTCAGGCTAATGGTCCCGGCACTATTGATGTAATTATGGCTGCAAATGCGGACATGGCCCTGGGCGCCAGTCAGGCAGTGAAGGAAGTAGGAAGATTGGATGAAATGATGATTACTGGACTTGACGGGATGCAAGGCGAGATTGATGCAATTAGAGCTGGAGAAATGACTGCTACATGGACTTTTAATCCTTCGGGTAAAGAAGGGTTGGAGCTTGCAGTAAAGATTCTTAATGGTGAAGCAGTTCCTCCAAGGGTGATAGCCCCTTCAACAAGAATTGACAGTACAAATGCAGCCACTGCCAAACCGGCATTCTAATTACAGCAATTTCTCATGCACACAGTAAGTAGATAAGAATAGCAGTGGCTGCAGGTCCGTGAAGCTAGCTCTTTGCGGACCTCTTTGCATGATATCTTATTTCCAATAATCCGTGAAGATGCCACTGCCCAAAGCCATCTCACTTTTTCAATCAAGAGTGAAGAGACTGCTGCTCAGGGTTTAATCAAAACCTGTACGTGGCATCGGTGGTTAATTACAAACACTTAATTTGAAACTTTCAGTTTTCGGGGTTCTGATCCTCAGCTAGCAATAATCAGTATTAGATCAATGCTGGGGCTGATTCATCAGTAAACGACCGAATTATACCTTTAATGAATTCACACGACTTCTTAGCCTCTTCATCCAAGTCTGCTGCCGGCATAATTTCTCTGAAAACACTGATATCCCGACCGACTTCCCCGCCGGGATTTAGAAATGGTTCCATTACTGCCCAGCCATCGTAGTGAATTGCATGCAACGATGAAAAAATATCCTTCCAGGAAAAGCCAACAAGTCCCCCCGGCGGTCGTCGGTTATTTTCTCCGAGATGGAAATGGCCTAGATGGGGCCCTGCGGTAGTTATGGCATCATACATGGAATTCTCTTCAATATTCATATGAAATGTATCCAGCAGAATTTTCAGGTTCGGACTATCAACCGTCCTCACATATTCCACAGCCTCCGCAGCAGTGTTCAGTAAAAACTGTTCAAACCGATTAACTACCTCTATATTATAGACAAGATCATTGTCTTCAGCTGTTTTAACAGCTTCTTTCATTGAAGCAATACTGTAAGCTAGAGCTTGCTGCTTGGATATACTTCGACCCTCCAGCTTGCCTGGCCAGCTGGAATATATTATTCCGCTGAGCCTGTCAATGCCGCAATCTTTCATAGCATCACCTATGGAATGTAGATGCTGTATTCCCCTTGTCCGGACAGAAATATCTTCGGATGCAATATCCGATGATGGATGAAGACCGATGCATGCACTTAAACTGATACCAGCGTATTCAGCTGCATTTCGTATTTCGGTTCTCTCTTTTCTGCTCATTTTACTGATTGTTCCGGCATTGACCTCCAGTACTTCAAAACCCAGTGTTCCGGCTTTCTCGATAAATGGGATAAAACCAGTGTCCCAGTCTGATACCCAATATGCATAGTAAATACCCGTTTTAATCATGCTTAAGACCCCCGTCAAGTATGGTATATGTAATTCCTGAAATCCGACAGAATGATGTCAGTTCATCTACATAATCCCCATATACTCCGTGAATATGATTGCAGGGGAATTTAGAGAGAAACTCTTCCGGACTTGCTGCTGTTCGCGTAAAAGCAATAGGCCATTCTGGAGTCACATGATCTCCTAATGCTGCCATTTCTTCTCGGGTGAAATTGACGAACTCCCCCGGAACAATAGTCATTTTATATTCTCCGTCAACCCGCGCCAGCCTGGCAAGCGTTACTTGACCGGGAGCGGCAAAATGATGCACTGAAGCGCCCCCGGCTGGATAATCGGAGCACTCTGGTTTAAACGTAACATGTTTCAAATTGTCAGCAGGCAATTTCGATGCCCCGGCAAAAAACGTGGCATGTGTACCTGAATTTGAAAAGAACCAGACTTTACGATCCCAGTCATAATGCCTGACATCAGCAAAAAGTACCGCCGTTTCTCCTTCCGTCAAATGCTTGAAAATTTGCATGGTGAGTGCTCCGTCCATATCCGCTTCTGTTGCAGCTACAACAGGTTCTTTGGCACCATCCCAGTCATAGGGATCATTCAGGAACGCTTCAGCCAAGTCAACTGTACACCAGTAATCGGTCAAATCACCTATACTCTTAATGCCAATAAAATCAAACTTTTTCTCTCTGATTATCTCTTTCAGAGCATAATATGTTCTTATTTGCCGCTCGAATATCTCCTGGGTCAGGTTCGAATCGTTATACAGAACGAGGGCATGCTTCTCAAGATACTCACGAGCTCTGGTCACATCCTGCTGAGGAACAAGCTCTGCACGTCGCATGATCTCATACTGTTCACAATGTTCAACGTCGATTCCAAAAATTTTCTGCCATTGTTCAAGATTTGATACAGCTGTGTACATCCCAAGTGGTCTGCCGCCGAAAACTCCCATTGTCTGCCCTTTGAGGCGGGACAATGCTGCCGCCGCAGTTATGAATTTCATTATTTTCTGCAGCACTTCAGGATTTCCAACATCGCCCCACAACTTTTGATACGTTCTTCCAAGTTGATCCATAGCTCCAGCCGCTGCCATCATCCCCACCATACCGCATTTCGAAGGATGCAGGTTACTGAACATAAGATAGGGTCCCGGTGCAAAGTTTGTGGCTATTGCAGTAAGGTGTGGATAACACCAGATAGCATAATTACAAATAGTCAGATGTACTCCGGATTCCGCAAGAAACCGACCCTCCAGTCTGGCAGTTTCTCGATTACCGATTATGCTCCTGCCCTGTACAACATCAACCTTGCCGGTCTTTACCAATTCGTTAGCGAGTGCCGTCTGATATTGCAAATTAATGTCAAGCATAGCATCGTGTATGTATTTCCGCTCATCTGAAAAGGTGAGAATTCCGACTTTAATCTTTTCCATATCTTCTCCTGACGTTGTTAGATCGCAGCAGGCGGAATACTCCGCCTGCTGCGGATTAAAGCTATTTACTGAGCCGTCCAGTCGGCGTAATCGCGTGACCAGACATTTTCCATTTCGGCAAGAGTTTCCGGATAGACAACACGTCCAGGAACCAGAAACCCTTCCTCCCCATAAGTGAGCGGTGCATTGGTTCCTATTTTATTCAGAACTTCCACGAGCGCTTTTGCATGTAGATAAGCATCCCATGTCGTGGATACATCTATATACCCATTTTCCATGGCAATCAGCGCATCGGGAAACAGATCACAGGTTGCTGTCAATATATGACCAGCTTCACCAATTTTCTTATATCTGTCATGTGTCTCAAGCGCAGCCTGTACTGCCGACCAGGCAAAATCACTTGCAAGAAAAATACAGTTAGCATCAGGATAGGCCTGAAGGGCATTGGTAATGCCTGAGAGGAATTTCTGCGGATCCCATTCGGTCGGGACCTGCGTTACCACCTGCAAAGCTCCAGTCTCGACTGCAACTTCATTCAGTGCTACTGATCTGAGGACCGCATTGTTGTCTTTCAGATCTCCCATGACTTCGATACATTTTCCTTGGATGCCCTGCTTCTGCAGAAGATCTGCAAGAGCCTCTGCAGTGCTGCGACCTTGTCTGTAGCTGTCACCACCGACATATGCATCACCCTGCTCTGCCGTAAGTGATTTCCTGTCGAATACAACAAATGGAATATCAGCATCATGAGCTGCTCTGATGGAAGAGCCTATAGCTGCACCGTCTTTTGCTCGAGCCAGAATAACATCAACATCCTGCTGAATCAGATCCTCGATGTTTGAAGCCTGTCGGGTGGGATCAAGATCGGCAACATTGATAATAAACTCATAATCAAGACCAATTGCAGAGCCTGTTTTTTCAGCTTCAGCAATCATATAGTCTTCCCAAGCCTGAATGAGCGGAATGGATTTTTCATCCCAGGAAACTCCGACTACATACTTACCGTCATCCACCTCCTGCTGTGCCCCAGCGGACAAAACGCCTGCTGCCAGAAAAAGAAACATCACAAATGCCACACCAACTAATTTTTTCATTAGTTCCTCCTAATAAATGTTTATTAAGTATTCTCGTCCGAGACGAGTATTACTTGACCTCTCAAGCGGGCTTTCAATGCGTCCGCAGACATTGCTGTGAAAATAATTCCTCCATTGACAAACTCATACAGGTATGGATTGGCGCCCAGATGATTAAGACCATTTCTGATCAGCTCCAATGTCAGTACACCGATCAGAACACCGGGAATAATCTTGCCCTCCCCACCAAACAGACTGATTCCTCCCAGCACTATCGCCGCAACGGCGGTAAATTCCATACCTTTGCCAAGAAACGTTGTGGACTGACCGATCTGCGCCATACTGACTATTCCTCCGATGCTAGCCAGAAATCCAGCCAGCATGAATGTCAAAAAAATGGTCCGGTCAACTCTGATTCCCAATCTCAGGCAAACCTCCTCACCATTGCCAAGAGCCGTAACCTGCTTTCCAAAGACAGCTTTCTGGTGAATGAAATGCAGTAGAATTAGAAGAAGTAGTGCCAGCCATACATCACTGAAAACGCCGAGTATTCTGGAAGTACCAAACGCCCGCACAGCTTCCGGCATCCTGATCTCAAACGACTGGGTTAAGATCAGACCAAGTCCACGAAAAGCTGTTAATGTTCCGAGGGTGGTGATAAGAGGATTAACCTTCAGTATCACGATAATAAAACCGTTTATGCCGCCAAGGACGATCCCTGAAAGCAGTACGATGATAAAAGCTGCCGCGGGAGGGAATCCCAGGTTTTTCATTAGTACAGCACCGATACAGGTGGAGAGATAGGCAATGGAACCAAGTGATATATCCAGTTTGCCGGTGAAGACCACAAACGCCATTCCTGCAGCGATAATCAGCATCGGAGCTGCTGCATGAACAAGACTGTTAATATTTGCGAATGTCAGAAAGTATTCGGCTGAGAAGGTGAAAAAGAGAATAACACCGAATAAAATTACATAGAATCCGTATTTGAAAAGTGAATCTTTGATTGATAATTGTTTCAGTTTCATGCCATAACTCTCTTTGAAGCATCCGCAGTTCCTGCCGCAAGGCCCACCAGCTCTTCCTGAGATACTCCGTATTCTAGATTCGAAATTATCCGGCCCTTGTTAAAAACGAGAAATCGATCACACAGTGACATCATCTCCTCGATTTCGGAGCTGATCAAAATGATCGAAGTTCCCTCCTTTGCCAGTCTGACAATAATCCTCGCAATCTCAGCCTTGGCTGAAACGTCAAGTCCGCGTGTTGGCTCATCCATAATCAGAATGTCCGGATTAACTTCCAGCCAGCGTCCAAGAATTACCTTCTGCTGATTCCCGCCGCTGAGTGTCTCTACTTTCTGTTCAATGCTGGTGATTTTTATATTCAGCCGATCGGTGAACTCTCTGCTAAGTTCCGCCTCTCTTTTCCGGTCAATAACTGCACTATGCTTTTTCCGGATATTTCTCAGGTTGGCCATTGACATGTTTCTGCTCACCGACATTGGCAAAAACAGCCCGTCAACACGGCGCTCTTCCGTAATAAGTCCTATGTTATGCTGAACAAATTCGGTTGAGACTTCGGTCAATCTATCATCCTTCCAAGTCGAAATTTTCAGCGAATCCACCGTATCCAGCCCCATAATAGCCCGGGCTGTTTCCGTCCTGCCTGACCCAAGAAGGCCCCAGAAACCAAGTATCTCTCCCTTGTTCAGGGTAAAGTTGATATTTTCGAGTACTCCTCTGCGGTTCAGTTCATCCACTTGAAAGATCGGTTTTCGCGCAGCAGTATTCCGTTCACTTCCCCGATCACCAATTTTCACATCTCCAACCATCATACGAACTAGCTTATTCATACTGACTTCGGATATTAGCCCACCGCCGGCTACTTCTCCTCCCCGCAATACACATACCCTGTCACATATATCATAAACCTCACTGAGGAAGTGGGTTATGTAGATGATAGCCATCCCCTCACGCTTCAGCCGCTCTATCACTTTGATGAGATTATCTTTCTCTCCTTTCGTAAGCGATGAAGTTGGTTCGTCAAAGATGAAGATCCTGTTATTTCCCAGTAAAGCTCGCCCTATTTCAACCATTTGCCTGTCGCCGGTACCAAGGTTCTTGATATAATTATCCGGCGAAATCCTGCACCCAAGACGTTCAAGGACCTCTGTGCATTGATTTCGCATTTCAGTCCGGTTGATTATTGCGCCCCATCGCTTTGGAAAGTCGGCAATGAACATATTGTCCATCACTGTCATGGTCGGAAGCAGTGCCATTTCTTGATGGACAAAGGCTATTCCTTCAGCCTGTGCGTCTTTAGGGTTTTTAAACTCCACACTCTTTCCTTGAATCTCAAGTTTACCATCATCATGCCGGATTACCCCTCCCAGCACATTCATAAGCGTACTTTTACCGGCACCGTTAGCACCAAGCAGGGCAATTGCCTCTCCAGCGTAAGCCGTGAATGTCACATTATGAAGAGCCCTGACACCAGGAAAGCTTTTTCCAATACCGATCATCTTCAATACTGTTGAACTCATCCCTGTCTCCTGTGACTTCTGCCGAATGAATCAAATGCTACAAATACAATCACTATTACCCCTTTAATTACCTGAGCTGGAAAAAAATCAACTCTGAGCAGATTCAGGACATTGTTGAGAACTGTGATGACCACCGCCCCAACAGCAGCTCCCAAAGGGCTGCCCACTCCCCCATATATACTTACTCCACCTACTACGGAGGCACTCATCACATCCAGGATTACATTTGAAGATCCCATTAGCGGACCTGCGGCCCCTAACCGCGCAGTAAGCAGAACACCAGTCAGCCCTGCAAACATGCCTGAGACTGTATAGGTAAGGAAAATTGTCTTCCGGACGGGGATCATGCACACTTTAGATGACTCAAGATTGGTTCCAATTGCATACAGCCATCGTCCATAGATCGTAGATTTGCAGAAATAGGTTGAAACAATTGTTAGAGTCACAAATAAATAAACTGGTAAGGGCAGTTCTCCGATTTTAAACAGAATAATATCTATATAATCCAGAGGAACTGCAATGCTGACTGAATTTGTAACCCATGTTGATATGCCCGACATGACCTGCATCATAGCAAGTGTGACCACAAACGGAATCATCTTCAGAAAAGAAACTGAAAGTCCATTCACAGCTCCCACCACGGCTCCGGCTGCTATTGTGATGATCACACCAAGCACCGGTGAACCGCCGCTTTTCATGATCATTGCACCCATGATGCCGCTCACAGCCATCACTGATGGGATAGATAAATCCATTCCTCCAATAAGATAGACAAGGGTCATCCCGATAGCCATCAAACCTAATGTCGATGACTGCACAAGAATATTTTTCAGATTCCGCGGGTGAAAAAACCTGGGTACCAGAAGACTGATAAACAGTAGCACCAAAACAACCACCAGTAAGGGAAATGCTCTTTGGACTAAGCGCTTCAATCTAAGACTCAAAAGTTGTTGATCCACTGCTGGAAACAATCCATCGTCATTCGGCTTATTACTCATTAGCACCTTCCTGAAAAGTATTTTTCTGTACCTTACGACTGAACCAGAAACCTGAAAACTGTGTAATTGTTTGATTTCTTGGTTTTAAGAACATGCCAGTATTTAAAAACCTGTTATTTATTCACATTTCGAACATTTTCCTGTTGCGAACATAGATAACCGGCCGTAGAATGGGGGTGAAATATGTTAAAAAGCATAAATAATCGATATATTATTGCAATCTCACTGATAATAATCATTCTCTCTGCGGCAATCATCAGTACCGGGGACAGGAGTAAGAAATATAACCGGCTCATTACTGAGGCTCAGACTGTCATGGACAGTTGGAACAATCTTGAGAGGATAAAGAATGACTTTCTTGTCAATCGGTCGAATGTGACTGTTCTTGGTGCGTTTGATTACAAGGAGAATGTTTCAAACTGGGAAAACCAGATATACGACTTCCAGAGAATATTCTCACAGTTAATCCGGAATGCCGAGAAAATTACCATTACCGATTTCTCCAGGGTCAATCTCCAGTTTCTTTCATTTATATGGGATTCAACGCAGAACAAGTTGATGGAAATTCATGAGCTGCTAAAGGAGTTGGAAAAATCCGGTCTGGATGATCTGCTCTTCCCGGAATTGATAAGTAATTACTTTACCTACCGGATGACGGACAAAATCGACTTCAACGACAACGTTAATCTCATGAATCTTTTGAATCAGTTTGCATTTCTCGACATATCATCCAAAGAATTCTATCGCCTTATGAACAGCTATACAAATGCGGTCCGTCAGGAGCAAAAGACATCGTCAGCAATTCTGATGGTCCTATCATGGATTATGCTTTTCATGTTCATCCTAGCCATACTGCTTGTTTTCTTTTCATTCCGGCAGCAGATAATATCGAAAAAACAGATAGATGAATACAAACGCAGCGCTAGAAACAATGCCCTGAAAAGATTCATGAAAGGACTGGAAAGCTGGGATAATATATGCCCATTAATCACAGATATTGAATATGGGAAGAAGACTATACCCGTGCTTATGAAATTCAGCAACTACGCAATTCATGAAAATGAGATCGGCCCGACCGAGATCAGCTGGAGACTCTCCTCTTTATCGAGGTATGTTGAGAATGAGCTGAAAAACCATTCACTCAATTGTCTGCTGATCCCTTTTGAAGAAGGCATCGCTGTTTTCCACTTCTTGTCTGGAATTCTATTATCTGAGACCAATCAGGAGCGTACCGTTAAACTGATAAACTGCATTAAAGAATTAATAAATCAGAAAACTAATTTTTCTTTCTCTTTCACATATGGTCAAGAGCATCTATTTCCTGAAGAGACCCAGAAATCTTTCAAAAAAGTATACGAAGCCTCGTACTATAAGATCCTGTACGGAAATGAAAAAATCATTTCAACCGATGAGATTGAAATGAGGCAGAAGATTGTAGTCAGCTATCCCATGCAGCTCGAGAAACCGCTTGTTGAGCAGTTAAAACAGGGAAATATTGATAAAGCCAAAGAAGTGTATACGGAAATCATGACCGTTCTCACCCAATCAAATTATTCGATAATCAGGAATGGAATCAATCGCGTAGTTGTTGCCATCACTTCGGCACTTGATACTCTTGAAAAATATAACAATATCAGTAACGATTTAGATATGATCGATTTCACACGCAGGATTTATTCGATGGAAACCCTCAGCGAAATAAATGAATCAATATTCAGCCTGATCGATCATGTAGCGCTGGAACTTTCTCAGAAACAAGAGAATTATAAGAACAGTCAGATAAGTCAGATAAATGAAATAATTCAGAAAGATTTTTCCAATCCCAATTTGTCGACGGACTTTATTTCTGAACAGCTGAAACTTTCCGGAGCATATCTGAATAGAATTTTCAAACATCAAACTGGAGCATCAATCCTGGAGACTGTTAATAACAAACGTTTGGAAACTGCCCGGGATTTGCTACTCAAGGAGAATTCAACCATCTCGGAGATATGTAAATCTGTTGGAATATTAAATGATATGCATTTCTATACGTTATTCAAGAAACGCTATGGCTCCACACCTAAAGAGTATAAGCAGAAACACTCCATATAACAGCTGTCACTCATTCAATTTCAAGCGACCAAAGATCTTTGATTGAATCTATATTTTTCTGCGTGATAACTTTTCCCGGGACAAGAAAGACCTTCTGGGATGGTTTTTCTCCCGAAGCCAAGGTGCTTATTACCTGAATGAGGGTAGTGGACATTGACCAGATATCGAAAGCGGTATCGATATCTATATAACCGCTTCTTATCAGCGGTATAGCATCCTTGAATACATCCTGCGCTCCTAAATAAACATGATTCATCTCACCGTAAGGAGCCCAGCGCTGATGATTACTCAACACTTTTTTTATCTCGGTAATCATAAAATCTGAGCTTAGCAGGATAGCATTCAGATTGGGAAACTCTTTCAGAGCCGTATCCAATCCTTCTGCAGCTTTTTTAGCATTCCAGTCAGTCTCAATTTCCTTCAGTATTTCTACCCCAAAGTCATTTGCAGCCTTTATAAATCCCAGCCTTCGATTAATTGAGTTGTTATCACGCAAATCCCCGAGTAAAAGCACTGGCATCGGTGCAATACCATCCTGCTGCATCAACTTGAACAGTCCTATTGCTGTTGTATAGGCTTGATTATAGGTATCAAGGCCAATAAATACATCGGGTTGAATAAAGGTATGGCTTTTCTGCATGCGGTTGTACACAATTACGGGGATCTTCATTACATACGCATGTTCAATTTGCTGCAGGATATGTTCCGCGCTTATTGGCATCAGAACCAAGACATCCGGTTTGGAGTTTATTGCTCTCTCAATATTCAGAGATTCTTTTTCCAGATTCCCATCGGCATACCAGAATTTAAACTCAATATTGCTCCCTGATTTCTCACTGGCGCGTAATGCCAATATTTCCATTGTCTGGTATATCTCAAGCCACTCTGCGCCGAAAGAGAATGATACATTAATGGTGGTGACCGGGTTTTCATGTATCCCTCCAGCGCGGAGTTCAGCGATAAGCAAAAGGCATAATAGCAGTATGGCAGCCAATCGTTTCCTGAAAACTCCTGCATTTGACAATGAATGACGATGAATCAAAGCCAACATTTACCATCCTCAATACTCAATAACCATTCAGACCAACACCACAATATCCATACACTCATATGCATGTCGTCAGTCTGCCTTGATCCGATCAGCTGCCATCAGACCTCTAAAAAAACCCTGGCTTAGCAGTTCTCCTAAATCTCAAAAATACCTGTAAAGTCAGATCGTTTGTCACTATGGTCAGATTGTGACGTTCCTCAGCTGATAGTACGGTTTCCGCTGCCTTTCCCACTACCCACCATGCTCACCTTGTTATGTAGTACAATATGATACCTGATGATTCCTGATGCGGGAAGAATAGCATATTGTATCATGAATCCTCTCCTGCAACGGTACTGAATCGGCCGCAATGGAAACAAATATACTATAACAGCGGTGGACCACGTTGGTTATATCACGATTCAGCATAATATGTAAGACCGCTTCTAAGTGGAATTATAGGGCATTGGAATCATACCTTCCTTGAAGGATCCCTCACAAAAAATCCGTGCTGGATTGCGAAAATCGCAATTTGTTCGGAAAACGGTGTCAGACACCTTCTTTATCCCGGGAGCAGGATGTATAATAACTCTCTATTATGGCGGCACCGGCACCCCTCTGCGGTGACATTGCATCTGCAGCGGCATTTTACAGCGGCACCGGCCTTGCAAAGGGATGAGATTTTCATGCTACAGGAATACTGCGTTTTATGAAGTTCCAGAGAAGACTGTTGATCACCTATTCAATGCTGATTCTGCTGCTGGTAATGGTTCTGGCATTGCTGTTTTATCACTACAGCAGCGATCTTTTTGCCCGCAATGCGCTGGATACCCATCAGCTGCTTTCGCGCAACCTCAGCAGTCAGCTTGACAGCCTGCTGCAGCCGATGGATTTTATTACCGCCAACCTTATTTCCGATGCCGAATTCAAATCAAGCCTGGCCACGCTGAATATGATTAACCGGGGTGATCCGGTGAATACCGAATTTATTGCTGAGGCTCAGCGGACGGTGCGCAACCGGCTGGTAACCTACTCGATTATGAAAAATTTCTACGCAGCGGTTGTTCTGAACCGGGAGCAGGATTTTTTCTCCAGTAATTTTATTGAGCATCTGACGACGGCCGAGGCAGGTACGGCGTGGCAGGATCTCCCCTGGGTGTCTTACGCTGAAGCCGCAGCCGGCAAGGTTGTCACCCTCGCTCCCTTTCCCGATCCCTGGGATTCCGATTCCCAGGCTGATGGGGGGGGATCGATGGTATTCGGTCGAGGACGGGCGGTTCAGGAGCTGAACTCAACTAAGCAGTCCTACCTGCTTGTCCTGAACAGAGTTGAAAAACTGGACTCGGTATTCACCATTCCCGATCAGGACTATGTTCGCATCCTGGCCTTTCTCGATTCCGGGGAGACTCTCTACCGCAGCGGCGAAAGGGAACCGGCTATGGAGGCTTACTATAGGGATCTCGTCTCAGATCCCCCGGTGGATTTTTTTCTGAACGAGAGGAGCGGCCGTCAGGAGGCACTGCTGGTAAGCTCGTCTCCATCAACCGGGATATCGGTTATGCTGATCCTTGACCGGCAGATCCTTCTTGCCCCGCTGACCTTTTCCCGCAATCTGACAGTCGGTATCGGCCTGCTGCTGCTTCTGGTTTCGTTCGTGTACAATGTCATCTCATCGCGTCTTCTCACCCGGCCGCTCAGGCTGATAACTGCCCGCATGGAAGAGACGGAGCTTTCCAATCTCGGCAGCAGTGAACCGCTGAATCATGACAATGACGAAGTTGCTGCTCTGGATCATGCCTTTATCAGCCTGAGGGAGCGGCTGGATCAGTCCATTCACCGGGAGCTGGATTCCCGTACGCTCTGGCTGAAAGCCAGATTTGACTCCCTGCAGGCCCAGGTGGATCCCCATTTTATCAACAATATTCTCACAGTCATTGCCGGCAGAGGTCTTGAGCTTGGGGATCGTCTGATAGGGGAGATCTGCGACGGTGTGGCAACGATGCTGCGGTATTCCACGTCGACTTCGGAGGGGCCGGCGACTCTCGGTGATGAGCTTGCCCACCTGAGGACATATCTGTTTCTGATGAAGCAGCGATTTGAGGATCAGCTGGAATATGCTATATCAATGGATTCGGAGGTGCTTGCTGTGCAGCTTCCACGCATTGTGCTGCAGCCGATTGTTGAGAACTCTTTTGCCCACGGGTATGCTGTGGACAGGCGTGCTATCCGGATTGAGGCTGCAGGTCGTCTCAACGGTGATCGCTGGGTGTTTGAACTGCAGGACAACGGGAACGGTTTCAGTGCTGCGAGTATAGAGAAGCTCCGAACACAGATCGGGTCGCTGCAGACATCCTCCGATCCTGGCATCCTGAAGCGTGGTCTCGATATAGGCGGTCTCGGTCTTATCGGCACCTATGCGCGGCTCTATCTTTTTTACCATGGTGATGTGGACTGGGAGATGGGCAACAGAGCGTCAGGAGGGGCGTTTGTGAGAATCGGCGGGCCCCTGAGCAGCAGCGATCCCATGAAGAGCAGCGATCCCATGAAGAGCAGCGATCCCATGAAGAGCAGCGGCAGGCGTGACGACGGGGAGGATGATTATGTTCAGTATTCTGCTGGCGGAGGATGAGCCGGCTGCAGCCCGCTATCTGACACGGCTTATCAGTGAGACAGCTCCAGATTTTTCCGTTACGCGAACAGCCGGTGATGGTGCTGCCGCGCTGGATATGATTGCTGAACAGGTGCCTGATCTGGTTATTACCGATGTCAAGATGCTGTTGATGGACGGACTTGAGCTGGTTTCCCGGCTGAATACGCTCTATCCCGATTTGCCGGTTATTATTGTCAGCGGTTATCAGAAGTTCGACTATGTCCGCAAGGCCCTGG
>JAIPFR010000049.1 GCA_021736525.1 Spirochaetia bacterium | reverse complement strand
AGTTTCCCAGGAATGTCGTATATGCCGGAATCATCCTCTTTTCGATTGTCGGTTCGTATGCGATACGAAACAGTGTCTTCGATGTCGGAGTAGTGCTGGTTTTCGGTCTGCTGGGCTTTGGCATGGAAAAAGTTGATATCCCCTTGCCCCCCATGATCCTGGGGCTTATTCTGGGACCCATGATCGAGGAGAATCTGCGGGTGGGCTTGATCAAGACTGACGGCAGTTTTCTTCCGTTCCTGAGCAGGCCAATATCATTTGTAATGTTTATGATTGTTGTGGTAATGTTTTTTTGGGATCCAATCAAGAAGATTATTGTGCAGCGCAGTAAAGCTGGAAAAGGCGGGAAGGATAATGAGTGAAGCAATGCGTACGTCACCGAAAGTTCAGAAAATAGAGGAAAATAACCAGCAGGAGACCTTGCGGAGTATCCTCAAGCAGACCGGCCTGCTCGCGGTTCTGGAAGTAGAGGATGCCGATACAGCCGTTCCTGTTGCCAAAGCGCTGGTTCGCGGAGGAATAACCGGTATAGAACTGGCCTTGAGAACTGATGCCGCCGAGCTCTCAATAAAACGAATAGCAGAAGAAGTACCCGAGATGAAGATTGGAGTCGGTACAATCATCTGGAACGGACAGTCGAAGCTGGTCAAGCAGCTGGGAGCCCACTTCGGACTTTCCCCCGGGCTGAACGGCAATATCGTCAGGGAGGCGCAGGAACTTGATTTCCCGTTTGCCCCTGGAATCGCTACCCCCTCCGAATTGGAGACAGCTCTCAATCTGGGCTGCCGCATCCTGAAGTTCTTTCCCGCCGAAGGAATGGGCGGCCTGACCTACTTGCAGAGCATCAATGCCCCCTATCGATATCTGGGCTTGTCCTTTATCCCGCTTGGAGGAGTGAGTGAGGCATCACTGCCGGCATATCTGGAAAATCCGTACATAGCAGCAGTGGGAGGCACCTGGATCGCCAAACGCGAGGCGATCAGGAGCCATGACTGGGACGGCATAACCCGCCGGGCCGAAAAAGCCATGAGCATCTGGCACCGCCTTCGCGGCTGATACACCTAAGATTATTCAGGGTGTATCCAAGGTATTGCAACCAGGGTGTCTGACACCGGATTCTGCAATTTCACGCGGCTCTTTTGAGGAAAACTGTGTCACAGCCCCGCTGAATTGCGGTATCCGGTGACAGACACCTTTAACTACAATTCTACAAAAGAATTATCAGAAGTTTTCCGTCTGCCTACAAAATCAAGCTGTCCCTTGCCCGTTACCGGCTCGAGTCTGCCGTCAAGATCTTCAGCGACATAACGTTCAAACCAATGCTCCATATCACTGAGCATCTTATGTATCTGCTTTTCATATATTGAATTATTTACCAGGTTTGTACGTTCTTCGGGATCATCGGAAAGATGGTAGAGCTCATGAGGACCGTTAGGATAGCGGTGGATATACTTCCACTCCAAGGTTCTGATCATTCTTACTGGTCCGTACTCATCATAAACCACAATCTGGGGAGAATAGGCTTTCTCTGTTTCACCAGATAGCAGATCGCTGAAATCCTGACCCGGTTTTGATGGATCGTTGTATGCGATACCTGCATATGAGAGCAATGTAGGCATAATATCATATTGACTGAGCATAGCCTCAGATATAATTCCTTCTGGAATACGTGACGGATGAGAAAAGATAGCTGGTATTTTAACTGATGTATCATACATATTTTGGGGATACGTTCCGTTGCCTTTACCCCAGATGCCATGATGACCGCAATTGAATCCGTTATCGCTTAAAAAACAAATAAGGGTATTGCTGCGGAGACCCAAACTTTCGATCCGATCAATAATTTTTCCGATATTGCTGTCCATTGCAGATATAGACCCGTAATACCCTTTCAAGTGTTCTTTCGGGTCGTTCAGAATTGATTCAGGAATAGCGTCGGGAACTTTGACAAAAAGGTTCCAGGGATGGGGCGGCTCTTTAGGACTGGTGGCAAACTCACAATCATCATACAGACTGACAAATTCTTGTGGATGCTGATTAATCCAAGGACTGTGAGGCGCCGTATAATGAATACTTGCATAAAAGGGCTTTTCATTTACAGCTTGGGTATCGATAAAATCAAGCGCATCTTCAGTAATCAGGTCTGTAATGTACTCATGTTCAGTTACTTCCTGTCCGTCACGAATCATAGGTGCCGAAAAATAGTCACCGCCGCCTTTCTGGTGGACATACCAGTGAGAAAATCCCTTTTGCTTCAGCTGACTGTTACCCATATGCCACTTTCCACTGATACCGCATATGTAGCCGCTATCCTTCAGATACTCGGTATACCCCCTTATTCCTTCAAGATAGGTTTTGGCATTGCTGCCGGAATTTCCCTCCCTGATCCAGTCGTGAATGCCGTGTTGAGAGGGAATGCATCCTGTTAGTATGCTCGCCCTTGCCGGTGAGCATACTGGTGAGGTGCAGAAAAAATTGGTAAACATCATCCCTTCAGCTGCAAGTCGGTCAATATTGGGGGTAATGAGTTCATAGTTACCGTAGCAGCCGGCAGCCCATGCTCCCTGATCGTCAGTGAGAATGAAAATTATATTTGGTTTTAATGGATTTTTACTTGCCATACAGTCTCCTCAATGATTGGGTACATCCTTAACAAGCAACCGGTCATTGCCCCCCCCCGTAAAATCCCGGTATAAGGAATTAGCAAAGAGTCTTTTTATGAAAAATCTTAGTAGCATAATTAAAGAGGATATGTGAAGCGATTGTCAGGTAACTGAATAATTACACATTCGTGTGCTCTTGTCCATATGCTAGTTTAAAAAAAGTAAAAATTCAAATTGCTGTGTAAGCTTGGGCTGATGCTTGGGCTGATGCCTGGGGTTGGGAAACTGAGTTGTGTACGAGAAAAAGCTGATAATAACCCGAAAAAAAATGTTGACAACTCAGCAATTTACCGTTTATCATATGTAAATCGATTGCGCGATCGATTTACATTGCCAGAGGGGTAATCAATTTGAAAGTTACTATGGATGATGTTGCCCATAAAGCCGGGGTATCAAAGACAACGGTGTCACATGTTATAAACAAATCCCGTGCAGTATCTCAGGAGGCTGTCCTACGGGTAAACCAGGCGATAAATGAACTTGATTATAAAGTTAACACGATTGCCCGGAATCTGCGCAGCGGAAATTCGCATATGATAGGTTTTATAGTAACTAACTTGACCAACTACTTTTATATCAATGTTGGAGCCGGGCTTAACGCGGTCCTCAAACCTAAGGGATATCGACTTTTTTACGTTAACTCTAATGAAGATGCTGAAATAGAGAGGCAGAATATCCAGGATATGGTTATGCATTCCACTGATGGACTGATAATCGCACCCACTGCAAACAATTGTTCATATATGCAGGATATAATTCCGGACAGTCTGCCGACGCTGTTTATTGACCGGAAGCCTGTGGGGTTCATTCGGGACACCGTACTGCCTACTAACAGCCAGGGAGTCTATGAAGCGGTAGACTACCTTATAAAAAGGGGACATACCCGCATAGGATTCATAGGGTCCCGGAAAAATGACACAATGAACGAACGGCATAACGGATACCTTCAGGCTTTAGCGGATAACTCACTGAGTCATTTTCCTGAATTGGATATGATAGGGGAAGTACCGCCGGCACCTATGCATGATCTTCTTGAAGGACCGTTGTATCGGGCCATGGAGCAGTACCTGGCTGCGTGCAGACCGACCGCTCTTATGATCGGCAACGGACTGGCTGCAATCGGTGTCTTCAACTATCTTAAAAAGCATGCTTACAAAATACCGGAAGAGATAGCCCTGGTTGCATTTGATGATTCATTCTGGTATTCCACAGCAACCCCGACAATTTCCGCCGTTATGCAGGATCCCTTTGAGATAGGAGTGCAGGCTGGAAAAATCCTGCTGAAGAGATTGAAGAAAAAGACAGCCCGCTATCAGGATGTAAGAATACCGACAAAATTTATCAGAAGGGAATCTTGCTGACTCCCAGAAGAACGACACACGGAATCAAATCATCCTGGAAAGCAGCAGCACATGAAAGACAAGAAAAAATGAGCATATGTGGCGATTGTCAGGAAACGTTCACAAATGCTTATCATATATTAGGAGGTTTTTTATGAAAAAAAGTATGATTCTCGTAATCATTCTGGCACTCTTGATGGTTTTGCCGCTTTTTGCTCAGGGGGCAAAGGAGGATGAAACAATCGAAATTGAATTTCTCACCCGTTTTCGAGCAGAGGAGTTCGGCAGGGAGGTATTCAATACCGTAGCCGAGAATTTTTCCAAGGATAACCCCGGGGTTACTATCAAGTATACGGATGTATCGTATGATGACCTGAGAAGTCAGATGCTGTTAAAAGCCCAGGCAGGGACTCCGCCCAACATTTCTGAACCGGTGTTGTCCTGGATACCGCAACTGGCAGGAGCCGGTATACTTGAGCCGATTGACAACTATATGAGTGATGAGGATTTGGCCAGATACATTCAATCTCCCATTGATGATTCTCGCATAGATGGTGTTCCCTACGCGGTACCATTTTTTCACGGACCCATATTACTGTACGCAAATAAAGAACTTATGCAAAAAGCCGGTCTACCTTTGCGCGCTCCCGAAGATATCTATGAGTTTCAATCATGGATTGAGAAGATAGGTTCTCTGGGAAAAGATAAGACCGGCGAAGATATTATAGGTTTTTCCATGCGTAATGTGAAGAGTCCCAACTCCGGTTTCTGGTTTGTCCCGTGGGTATGGTCATGGGGAGGAGAACTGGTTGATGACCAGGGAAACCCGTCCCTCGACAGCCAGGGATTTCGTGATGCCCTGGAGTTTTACGCATGGTGTACAGACAACGGCTACAGCCCGAAGGGCATCGATGCTCCAACCAGCCGAATCATATTTGCCCAGGGCAGGGCAGGCTTCGTGTTTGATGGTCCCTGGCTGAAAGGAATGCTCCCAACGATGACCGACAATCCCGACATTAACAGCATGTATGAAGTATTTACTGTTCCCAAAGGGGTTAACGGGGAGCCATGGTCTATCGCAAATCCAACAAGCCTTGTTGTCCTGTCAGGTTCAGAAAATAAGGATATATCATTTAACTACATCAAGTACATGACAGCAAGCAATGATGTGTCCAGACTGCTTGTCGATAAGATGGGACTGCTTCCAACCTATAAAGAATTTGCTGATACAGACCCCGGCATGCAGACAGCTTTTGCCAAAGAGTTTTTCAAGCAAATGCCATACAGCCGCGGTGTTCCATGGAAAAATGAGAAATGGCCGGGATTGGAAGATCTCCTTGCAACTGCAATGAGTCAGGCAATCGCAGGGGAAAGTGCAGATACCGTTGCCAGGAATGCACAACAGGAATTTCTCTCCCTGCTTGGGAAATAGTACCGTAGTAAGCAGCAGGATCTTTTAAATTCACAGCTGCCCCCCCCCGGAAATAGTACCCGGAATTGATACCCGGAAAAGATATCTATTATCAGGGTGATGGGGCAGCTGTCCAGTAAACTGGCAGGAGAAAGCAATGCAGTTAAGCAGAAAGAGCAGGGAGCGTTTGTTTGGGTATACTTTGCTTGTTCCTGCTATTCTTATTCTCACGCTGATCATTATTATACCGCTGATTGAAGCAGTGGGGTACAGCTTTACAGATACCAGTCTGATAAGTTTTACCACGCATACGTTTGTTGGATTGAAAAATTATTCTCGCCTGCTGCAGGACCCGGTATATTGGACAGTATTGACAAATACCATAAAGATCGTATTTATTTCTGTTCTCATCAGCCTGTTTCTAGGGGTAATTCTTGCCCTGATTCTCAATAATGCCAAAGGTAAGCAGTTTCTCCGCGGCTTGTTTATCATTCCCTGGCTGATACCTGGTGTGGTAATCGGAATTGTATGGAAGTGGGTATTGGCTACTGAGGCCGGCATTTTCAATTTTATATTACGGAAAATTGGAATTCTGGAAAGTAATTTTCCGTTTCTTTCAGATAATACCGTATCCCTTTGGGTCGTCATAGCTGTTTTTGTCTGGTCTTCAGTTCCCTATATATTGGTAACAACGCTGGCTGGCCTTCAGGCTGTTCCACAGGATCTTGAGGAGGCGGCAATTATTGACGGAGCCAATTCGACCCAGCGCTTTTTTTCTATAATTGTTCCTGTAATATTGCCCGTTATATCGATAGCTGTGGTGCTGCGGATCATTTATACCATGCAGGATTTTGCTATTATTTTTTCGCTGACCCAGGGGGGACCCGGGAATGCAACCGAAACATTCGTTCTGCA
This sequence comes from Spirochaetia bacterium, assembly GCA_021736525.1. Lineage (GTDB taxonomy): Bacteria > Spirochaetota > Spirochaetia > JABMQR01 > JABMQR01 > M55B182. Next base: position 2,746 of record JAIPFR010000049.1, on the reverse strand, counting down.
CGTCTACAAAACAGCTTTCAATAGTGCACAAATCGGGAAAGCCTGCGCCGTTGGAGTGACCTGGATGCTGTTTCTGCTGATATTTGTTATTGCATATTTCAAATTGATCGGCATGAATGAAAAAAAATAGATAGAGGTAAAGAGCCCATGTATATCAAGAAAAAGCAGCCGCTGCTCAGGACCCTGATTGTTATTTTCATCATAATCTATTTGATCGTAACTCTGTTTCCTATTTATTGGATGGTCAATACATCATTTAAAAGCAATAAAACTGCTTACAAATCACCGCCTGACTTTTTCCCGAACCCGCCGACCCTCGAAAATTACCGCCGCCTGCTCAATGAGGATATCACCATCCTGAAGTTTTTTTACAACAGCCTGGTAATTGGTTTCGGCACAGTATTACTCTGCCTGCTTGTGGGGGGGCTGGCCGGTTATTCCCTCTCCCGATTCAGACTCCCTGGGAAGCAGGTAATTATGGTTTTTTTTATGCTGTCCCAACTCTTTCCCCTTGCCGTGCTGCTCATACCCCTGTATGTTCATTTCGCCAAGCTGGGAATGCTTGATACCTATTACGCGGTAATTCTTGCACATAGCGCCATAACCCTGCCGTATTCAATCTGGCTGCTGAAAGGGTTCATAGACACAATTCCTGTAGAATTAGAAGAAGCTGCGGCTATAGACGGCTGCAGCAGGATAGGTATTCTCTGGAGGATCATTATCCAGATGATAGCCCCGGGACTTGTTACTGCCGGAGTAACCTCTTTCTTAATGTCTTTCCGCGAATTTCTCTATGCATTAACCCTGACCTCCACCGAGGCAAGCCGGCCGATCAGCCCGGGAATTCAGGTCTATTTTATGGCCGTTATGTCCCTTCGCTGGGCAAATCTCATGGCAGCAACCACCATAACCGTGCTGCCCGTAATCATGATTTACATATTCATGCAGAAATATGTTGTCAGCGGATTAACCGGAGGAGCAGTGAAGGGTTAGCCATCCTCTCCTGCAATCAGAAACATTTTGAAATATCAGCTTCTGTAGTGTATCGAATAAAAAGTGAGGCAAGCTATGACTTCGAGAGAGCGATTGCAAAAAACTTTGAACCATCAAGTACCAGACAGGGTACCCATAGATCTTGGAAGTACGTTCGTAACCGGAATTAACTTTCAAGCATATAGAAAATTGCAGAAGTTCTTCGGAGTTCCTGAAACATCGCCTCGCATTATTGAGCCCATGCAGATGCTCAGCCGTATAGAGCCGGAAGTAATGAAACTCTTCAACTGCGATGTCGTTGGGCTGAATCCGCTGTTCAACTGTTTCGGCAGCAGGAATCTTCATTACCGCGACTGGGATTATGCACCCGGGATCCAATGCGGAATACCTGAAGATCTGAACTTTTACAGAAACTGGAATCGGAACTGGGCCTTTTATCCGGCAGGAACTGACCATGAACCAAGTGCACTCATGCCGCACGGGCAGGCCTATTTTAATCTGATTTATCGTCAGGAGAAAATTGATATTGACGAACTGACACCTTCCGACGCAGCAGGGCATTACAGCAGTCAGTTCTCAAAATACAGTGATGAAGAACTGCTTTATTACGAAAGCCAAACGGAATATCTGTACAACCATACTGATTACGGAATAATTGCAAACCTGAACATCCTTGCGCTTGGCGGATACATCAATATGGCCGCTCCCTGGCTGAAGAAAGTGCGTGGTGTGCGGAGTCCGGAACTCTGGTTTCAGACAATGCTTCTCAACCCGGAATATGTGCAGGAACTCTTTTCCAGGCAAACGGAAACTGCCCTGCAAAACGTTAAAATGCTTAAAGAAGCCGTTGGTGAAAAGATTGATGCGATATTTGTCAGCGGGACGGATTTTGGAACTCAGAAATCACTGATGATATCCCAGGAAGTCTTTTCAACTCTTTTCAAGCCATACTATGCTCAGGTTAATGATTGGATTCATGCCAATACACAATGGAAAACATTCTATCATTCGTGTGGAGCTGTATATAACCTGATTGATGATTTTGTTGAAATGGGAGTTGATATCCTGAATCCCGTACAGATATCCGCTGAAGGGATGTCACCAAAGAGACTGAAAGAACAGTATGGAGACAAGCTGGTTTTCTGGGGCGGAGGGATTGACACCCAGTATACCCTGCCGTCAGGCACGCCGGAAGAGGTTATGAGTGAAGTCCGCAAAAATACCGCCATTTTAGGAAAAAATGGAGGGTTTGTGTTTACTCCAGTCCACAACGTTCAGGCTGATGTTCCCCCGGAAAACCTTGCAGCTGCATACCGGGCCGCAGCGAGCTGTGAAGGTGTCTGACACCGGATTCCGCAATTCGGCGGGGCTGTGAAACCGTTTCCCTCAAAAGAACCGCATGAAATTGCGTTATCCGGTGTCAGACACCTTTTTGTTGACGTGGGATGCCAATCGGTGTAGGGTAGAGTATTCTCCGGAGGGATCATCAGCTTATGAATTCAGGTAAATCTGTCAGTATTTTTCAGCAAAGCCGCAGTCCTGAATCCTATGTCTATAAGAAGAGTAATCTTATCCTGTGGGCGGGGAAGGGCAAAAAAATACCGCCGCCCCCCGACCCGTCGGTACCCTGCACTGAATATGATGATGCATATTGGTATGATCTGGAATACGGATGCCTGAATGTAGAAAAAAAGCCCCCGCTGCCTTCGCCGGGGAACGGTCCTAAAGGCAAGCGAGTGATATGCATCAAAGC
>JAIPFR010000048.1 GCA_021736525.1 Spirochaetia bacterium | reverse complement strand
TATTCCAAAAAACCAATAATTTCAGGAAATGGCAGCCCAAAGATATATTCATATAGCGAAGGCCCGGAAGCGTATAGCAATTTTGCACATTCATGAGCATCAACAGCTTCTGCTTTCTTGATACTTGACATTTCATTCCTCATGTTAAGGATTGTTTTCCCTATTATAACATGAACAGCTTCTTCAGCATGATGAATGATCTTTTTTTGAAAAAGTCTTATACTAGTTATTATTGGTACTGGTGGTTAAGTATAAGGGGAGATGAAAATGACAGAGCATGAGTTTAAAACAAAAATTCTTAATAATAGTATGGTTTATGGAACTCTCGTAACTTCTGTTTCGCCTGGTTTTTTTAAGGCAGCTTTGAATGTGGGTTATGATTTTGTTTTTTTGGATATGGAGCATATTACCTATGATGATAACAATTTAAGTTGGATGTGTCATGCATTCAAAGCAGCTGGTGTTGTTCCTATTGTAAGGATCTTAGCGCCGGATCCTTTTCTAGCCTCTAAAGCTATAGATTTGGGTGCTTCTGGAATAATCGCACCATACGTGGAAACGGTAGAAGAAGTTGAAAAACTGGTGGGTGCTGTTAAATATAAGCCTCTCAAGGGGAAAAAGCTGGCATCTATCATGGAAGGACGGGAGCCCATAAGCGACAAGGTCAAAAGTAAATTGGAAGCTGATAATAGTGATCGAATCTTGCTCTTGAACATTGAAAGTCCTGAAGGTGTTGCTAATATGGATTCTTTTTTAACCTATAAAGGCGTAGATGGAATAATTATTGGGCCGCATGACCTTTCATATTCATATGATATGCCAGATGATTTTAACAACAACCAGTACTTGAATCTGCTGAAAAAAATAATTCAGCGAACCAGGGCTGCCGGACGAAGTGCTGGCTGTCATACGGGATTTGCAAATAGTGTTGGTATCCAAAAACAATGTATCAATTATGGAGCAAATATTGTACTGCATGGGGCTGACGTGATTTTCTTTGTTGAGAAAGCCTCGTCGGATTTGACCGAACTGAAAAAGCAAACCAATGATTTGTCAACATGACAGCAGGCAGGTTGTTTTTCTTCCGACTTCAGCAGCGGCCCCTTTGCCCTTGCCCTTGCCTGCTCATACGAATTATGGAAAGTTAGCCTTGTTTACGGGTTAATGACGTAATATTGCGAGATTCGTGTATCAAATCTCACAGATTTCTGCGTTGACCATAAAAAAACGACGTTGATCAAATAATTTTTCAACGTCGTCAAAATGATGAATCCTACATTTCACCCTTCCTGTTCAGGGGATTACATTACTGGATTCGTTACGGTGGCCTGATCAAGCGCGATTTGTGTCTGCGCCAGCAGCCTGCCGTTGATTGATGCTCCGGTATTCATAGTAATTTGAGTCTGACATAAAACAATCCCCTCAAAATGGGAACCTGTTCCCATAGTCACTTCGCCCGAAACCTGCCAGACAATATTCTTTGCCTGAGCTCCACCAGTAAGGATAACATTGAAAGCACTACTTATGCTGAGATCCCCTGCTATCTGGAAAATCCAGGTGTCGTTTGCAGCTCCGTTTATCGTGACATCAGATCCGATAGTGACTGAGCTTTCCCATTTGTAGAGTCCCGGGGTAAGGGTAAGCGAACCGATCTCTCCAGCACCATGATTGAGTAAGTCGGGAGTAATCCGACCTGCCGCATCATTGTATGCAGTAATCATATTCCCAACAGCAGTAGTCAGATTTGAGGATGTCGGGGACACCATGTCGGCTGCATAAAGAAATCCAACTACCTGGTTTGAGGTAGCATATCCGGTTGCATCCGTTTGTGAGAACCCGGTCATATAGGATTCTGCAGCGGGGCTCAGGCCGACATCGCCGGTAATGGCGGAATCCGGGATTGTTGAAATAGCTGTTTTTGCCAGCATGGCATAATTGGCTGCAGTCCTCAGATTTACCGGACTAGGGCCAACGCCTTCGGAAGCTGTAGTAAAAGTCCAAACCTTGGATTCGGTCATAGCAGTGCCTTCAAAATTTTCTATACCGGTTGTGAGCGCTGCAGTATATTCAGTAGTATATTCAAGGGTTGCGGAGGGTGCAAAAATCGCTTGCTTATTCGGTACATCGTAGGTGACAATACCTGCAATATCAATTCCGTCAGAGCTTACGGTAAAGGTATCCTCAGTGATGGTTGAGGGATCCATAGACTGATTGAAGACCGCGGTAATCGTACCGTTTATAGCGGCGTCTGCAGATTCATGCACAGGGAAGGTAGAATTCACCACCGGCGGGTCTTGCATGTCGATTATTGCCTCACATCCGATGAATGCCATCGTTGTTGTGATAATCATGAGCAATAATACCAAGTAATTTTTAAAGTTCATTGTTTTTTTCATTGAAATCCTCCAGATTTCTTGTGATTGGTGTACGAAATACATCTTGAAACCAAGATGTCGTCTGGTTGAAGCCTGGCGGGAGACATCGTCTATTACACCACAGCTTGAACCCCCCTCATGCGGGGCTGTTTTATTGATAAAGAGATACCGATATCGAACGGATAATCCCAATCGAGCGGATATTCCCATTTTGCATCGGATTTTAATTATGTTTCCGATAGAGTTTTGACAACGTATTGTCTGCGAGGTTCTTGTCCTTATGCGGGGTGCAGGTGGTCATCCCTTTGCTTGGCGGGCGATCGTGTACTTTCCTTATGAATAGCGATCAGAAGCTCCGGGGGAAGTCATTGCAAATTACATACTTCTTGCATCTTTGATACTACACGAGAAGTATCATCTTTATCAATCGATAAGCCGGCTTCAGTCGTTTATAATTATTTATTTTATAATGATTTACCTAAACAGTGCTGATGCTGGGTGAAATCAGGAAGCCCCGATAGCCAATAACCCGATAGCCAATAACCCGATAGCCAATAACCCGTCAAGTGCTAATCTTTTTGGAAGACGTACAGCAAGGATCCTCAATATTTTATGTTACCAGCACCTGGGGTTATATCCAGCAGTGCCCGGCATATTGCCTGGATGCCGGCAAACCTTATATCCCGTATCACGAAAATCCAGTCATAGCATTTCAGTCCCGATCAGATTTCCGCGATCCGAAGGTTATATGGCATACCGAAACAGAAAGCTGTGGCATCTTTCTCGCAGGTCGGGACAATCTACTGGGACAGATTGATGGCCGCATCGGTGCTGATGATGCTTCCGGTTCTGGTCTTCTTTCTGCTGCTTCAGAAGTTTTTCATTGCTTCCATCGCCAGCAGTGCGGTCAAGGGTTGAAGCCTCTATACGTTTTTGCCGGGTGGAGAAATGGGCTGTGAGGGCTTCAGGATCGGAAGGGGATTCCATGTGATGAATGGTGTAATACGCCGTTTGTAACGGCCAAGGTCACGATAATAGAGTACCTCGTACACATCATGTTCCCTCGGGAAGGATTGATTGGCTCTGTGAAGCATATATTACTCCGGCACGATCCCGATATTGTCCTGCGCAAGGATGCGTTTGCGAATGCCTTCGGGGTCCGCTATTGTTATCGGCAGACCTTCAGCATGCAGGGCCAGAAACATCCGGACCGTCTATCCAGTCGGCAAATTCCTCCTCGGAATTTTCATCAATATCCAGCAGGCCGTCATGACGATTGTCGGCAAAACGCCTATACATTTCACGACCCGACCAGGAACTGTTTATTTCTTCATGGTCACGGGCGGCTGCCGATAAAACTTCATATAGAAAATTTCAATGCGCTTATTATCACCCACTGCCGGAATCTGGATGATGCGATACATGTGTTCACATCACTGCTCCCCGGGTTTGATCCTTCGGAGAAACAGCAGACCGACCGGCTAATGGTCACTATTGCACATTCGATGCTCAGCGTTAAGCAGATGGTTTTTTCCGCTCTCAGTTCCGGTGAAATTCATGGACTGCCGCGGGAAATGACCACATCAGCCATGGACCCGGATGTGGTAATCAAGGATTCTCACAACCCTGGCTGGGATTTCAAACCCTGGTTTCATGAGAAGCTGAATGGAGCGGAGAAGGCGTACTGGAAGCTGCTCCGGATCTACGAAACCGACCCTGAAAGCCTGAAGCTGACCCCGGGGACAAAGCGTACGTCAGTTGAGCATGCGGTTGAAGTGATGCAGGGCGAACTGCGGATCATGCAGGTCTATACCAAGGCAATTCTTGATATGATGGAATCGGGGCGATTGACAGTAAGCGATGTCCGTTTGATTTTATAAAACTATATTTAGCATGAGTTTATTATGAGATTTGTTGCTAATGGCGATCAAATACAGGTATTGTTAATAGACAGATAGATTGATGGATGGATGGATGGAGACTACGAGTCTGTATAGACTAACTGAGAGAGCGGCAGCACCGTAATGCAGATGAACATATTGTCTTTGATTTTTTATCTGTTCAATGATATTGCGGACGATTGCTGTTGTGATACAAGTTGGCAGTCACAAGTTGAGCTCGCAGGGATAAGAGTTATCACTGGCTGTTAAAGAATTCATGCTAATATACTGCAGAACCGCCTTGTCAAATTTATATATATAAGTTAAAATATACAATATTAAATAAATCAGGAGATCAGATGACAGTTCGTATGGTGATTTTGGGTTTGCTGCGTGAACAGTTGCTCCATGGGTATGAGATCAAGCATATTATCGAAGAACACATGGGTGATTGGACTTCAATCGCCTTTGGATCGATCTATTTTGCCTTGGGCAAGCTTTCGGAAGAGGGCTTTGTGGAGGTTGCCAGTGTGGAGCAGGAGGGTAACCGCCCTTCGCGTAGCGTCTACCAGATCACGGATTCGGGACGGGAAGAGTTTATGCGACTGTTGCGCGAGGGTTGGCAGAAAGTGGAACGACAGTATTATGATTTTGACGTGTGTCTGTTCTTTATGCGGCATTTGCCGCAAAATGAGGTCAAGGTTTATCTGCAGCGCCGTCGTGACATTCTGGAAGAAATCCTGGAACACATTGAATGCCACCGTAGTGAGCAGCTGTCAATGCCAGAAGTCCCGGCCCTGGCTGATGCGATTTTCAACCATACCAAGTTTCATACCCGTGCTGAATTACAATGGGTCAGCGATTTGATAACAAAACTGGAAAGCGGTGCCTATTCTTAGTGACTCAACTTGCTTGATCGCTTGCTGGTCTTTTCAAAGTGAAGAGAGAAATTTTTTTCTTTTTATACAAAATTAAATATTAAAATTAGAATAAAAAGAGAGACAATATGACCAAACCACGTATTTCCGAGACGGACAACGGCATTCAGGGTGAATTAGTTGTACAGGCGTATGATGAAATGGAGCGCGGTCTGCGCGATAAAGGCTGGATGGAGACTGGAACCCTGCTGGGGAGCGGCATCACAACCGGCCATGCCCTCGAAATTGGTCATGGGCCGGGGTATTTGGGCCTGGAGTGGCTCAAGCTCACCGAAGGTACTACATTGACTGGTCTGGACATAAGCCCGGACATGCAGGCCCTGGCGCAGCGTAACGCCAGCGACTATGGCTTCGACTCCCGTACAGACTACCAACTGGGCAATTGCAATGCGCTGCCGTTTGCCGAGAACAGTTTCGATGCCGTCTTCACCAATGGTTCTTTGCACGAGTGGGAAGAGCCTAGTGAGGCGTTCAATGAAATGTGGCGGGTGCTGAAATCGGGCGGCCGCTACTTTATCTCCGATCTGCGGCGCGACATGGGCTTTGTGAAAAGCAGCTTCCTGTGGCTGAGTACCCGTCCGGTCTCCATCCGCCGCGGTTTGCTCACCTCGATCCATGCTGCTTATACCCCGGCGGAATTAAGGAACATGATTGCCGGTACCGCCTTGTGTGAGGCGCAGATCAGCGGAAACTGGATTGGTGTGACCATCCAGGGAATGAAGCATTAAGGAGCTTTAAATTATGAAGAAAGCAATGAGTTATCTATTTCGTTGGCAGCCGACCAAAGATACTTTGGCAGCGGCTGCTGCCGGGTTGGTGGTTTTCCTGCTGTCGTGGGCTATGATCCCTGCGCGGGGGCTGTTTTTGCTGAATACTCTGCTGCGCGATGTGCTGATGATCTTTCTGGTGGGGATTGCTTTCCCTCTGTGGTATATTCGTCGCAATAGGGAAAACATGGCCGATTTCGGGCTGACCTGGAAACGCTGGTATCTCTATCTGCCGATCAACCTGGTGCTGGGCGGCCTGCTGTTGCTGATGTTCCTGAAGGAAGTACCTCTGCCTGCGGATTTCCAGTTAAAGGCGGGAGTACTGTTCCGCATTTCCTTTATCATGATTGCGGGCGTGTTTGAGGTGGTATTCTTCTACAGTTTCCAGCGCTCCTATTTTGAGCGTGCCTTTGGTACCGTTCCTGCCATCCTGGTAACAGCGGCGTTCTATGCTTTTCATCATATCGGCTTTCAGCCGGAATACGGCAAACTGATCATGGTGGGCATCATGTATGCGCTGGTGTTCCGTCTGGGAAACAGTGCCCTGCTCATCTTCCCTTTCTTCTGGGGGGTTGGCGGTTGTTACGATGTGCTGGTGCAGTCGAAGGTGGTAAGCGAGTTCACTGCTCCAGGTTTGCGCAGTGTAATCCTGATTGTTTTGCTGTCTGTTGTGTTGCCGCAAACCTTGAAGCGGCTAATCCCGGAAGCGGCTAATCCCAAAGAAAGTATAAAGGAAATATGATATGTTTTCACCAAGTATGGATATTAAAGTGCCCTCGCGCCTGAAAATGGCGCTCACCCTGCTGCTGGTATGGCTGGCGTGGTTTGTAGTCAATCTGGCCGCCAACGGGATCTATTATATCGCAGCTGACAAAGGCCAATCCGGGCTGCGTCTGGCCGGTGAGGTGCTGTACTTCGCCGGCGTGATCCTCACAGGAGTTTTAATCCCTTATCATCTGTGCCGCAGATGGGGACTGGAGATTCCGCTTTTTCCGCAAAAACGAACCGTCTGGTTCTGGTTGGGGTCGCTGGTGTTTCTGGTGCTGGCCGTCTTTCTGGGCATCCAGGCGATGGCGGACCAGGGCATGTCCGTGCAGACTTTTCTTGCCCAGCCTGTGATGAGGTTAATTGCACCATTACCGCTTTTCATTCCTACAATGGCGGCGTATACCATTTTATGGTATGGCTTGATGCTGCGTGGCTGGGAGAAGGTGTTCGGCGGTGGGCGCCTGGCAGCTATGGCAGGGATTATTCTATCCGCAGTCCTGTATGGATTGTATCATTTTGCCAGTGTGGATGAGATCTTCTTCTTGAAGGGCATGCTGGACGAAATCCTTATTACCACCCTGATCGGGATCGGCTTTGGCATTTTTGTGGTATTATTACGCAGTCTGGCGGTGGCATTCCTGGTCAACTGGATTCTGAACCTGTTTGTTTTTTCTCCGCTGGAAACCTTTCATCCCCCGATCTGGCAGTGGCCGCTGGGTGTGATCGTCCTGCTGGTGCTTTGGCTGGTCTATCGATATTGCTGGCTTGAATGGGATCACTCGCTATGAACTTCAAATTCAATGCTCCGCCGATGAGTCAGGCTGCAGTTCTATACAGCGGCATGGCTGCAGTACTCTTTGAATCAGCTGCGGAACGCTACAGAGCCACAGCAAAACATCCTGTCGACAGAATACAGATGATACCGTTAACCCGGCTTGTTCAGCAGATACCAGATCTCAGGAAATAGCAATGGGATGGATACTGCTCATACTCACCATCATCATCATCATATATGCAGTTCTCCACTCAGTAAAAAACCGGGATAAACGGGATTCTGAAGCTTCACAAAACAGTCTTGACGGGATTTCTTATGAATTAGATTCTCAGGATCCAGACAACCCGATGTTTGCAGAGATGCAGGAAGAGCTTTTTGATGAATACGAGGATGATGAATGGTAAACAGCGATCCCTGATTTCCCGGAGCCGCATGTCGATTTTTCTGCATGTCTATTTTTCCCATATTTCTGTTTATCAGTATATCAACTTCGTGCTATTATAAGGGGCAGAGAGCTCGCCAGAGGATCCAATTGAAGAAAGTGGGTAAAAAATGAAGCAGGAGGAGCAGAGTGGATAGCAGAAAGGTGAAGAACTGGAATCTGATCAAGATGCAGAAAACAGCAGGATCGAAAACAGCAGGATTTCGGTATTTGCTGCTGACAGCTGTTGTCCTTTTCAGCCTGGCATCGTGTGCAACTCCGATACAGCTTGCCGAGAGGGCATTTGCCAGCGGTGATTATATTGCGGCGGTGGAGTCTGCACTGCAGGCATTGGAAAAAGAGCCCGGAATGAACGAAGCCGAGCAGATCCTTTACGATGCCTGGATGCGGGCAAACGAAGAGTGGCAGGCAGGAGTCGAACGCTATAAAGATGCGAAAGCTGTTTGGGAAGCTGAGAAGGCGCTCCCGTTCTACGATAAGCTTATACACCTGCACACACTGTTGAAGAATGCACGAAGATCTGATTTCTCTCCCAATCCTGACAAAATACGGGAACAGCGGAGTACCGTTGTCGATAGATTGGTGGAAATGCACGTGTTTGAAGCCTCCAAGCTCATCGTTCCCGGAACCCGGGATGAAGCGCTCATCGCCTTGGACCATATCCTGCGGGCAAGGGAGCTTAATCCCGATTATCCGTTCATAGACAACAAGGTAAAGCAGATCCAGGAGCTTGCAACGGCGAAAGTGTTTGTCTTCACCGGACCGGAAGGGGATGTTACCCTTAACGGGACTGAGATAGTGCCCGCAATCGAGAACGGCCTCGAGCGGCTCGACGGGGTACGGGTTATCAGGGTGAAGAACCGGTATGCCGCTCCCATAGATGATAATTACAAAGCCGATGAGTTTGCGATAGGGCATGGGGCGAACCTGATGCTCCATGTGGAACCTGCCACCAGGCGCTCCGTGGAGGTGGAGAAAAATTTTGCCCCGCTTTCCGGAGCTCCCTGGGGACGAGAGACCCTCACACTGAAAGCCTCGGCGACCACCGATATCCGGTATGTCCTGATCAACCTTGAAACCGGCACTCGGGTATCCGAGGGGACGTTTACCGTCAGCGCCAGCGACAACGGAGGTTTTTCCGTTTCAGCGATTCTGCATCAGGGGGAAAAGCGCCAGGTTGATCTTGGCGGGGATACCGGTTTCAGAACGCTGCTGAT
>JAIPFR010000047.1 GCA_021736525.1 Spirochaetia bacterium | reverse complement strand
TCCGAGTTCTGACACCTGCCCTCTGATAGTATCGAGACGTGCCTTGAACAGGGCTGGATTTTCCTTTTCCTGTGCCTCGAGAAATCCTTTCAAGGAGGCTGTGTTAGAGGTAACCCCGCTGTTGCCCAGAACGATCTCTATGGGGTTGGTAAGATTGATCCGCTCGAACTGCTTGACACCGTCCTTTATCCAGTATTTTATGACACCGCCGTAGGTTGAGACGGTGTTATCGAGTCCGCTCGGCAATCCGTGATACCCGAATTCACCCTCCCAGGCCACTCTGTTGATCTCTTTTATGCTCATATTCAGATCAAATTCCTTATTGCAAGCTCGGGCAAAGGAGACGCAGATTGCTGCACTGGCACCCACCCCGCTGCCTGCCAGAAGATCACCCTCAACTACGATTTTTATGGGGGTCGCTTTCAGGTCGAGTCCCATGACCTCGACCATCCGGTTGAAAGAGACTTCACAGTCCTGCTCCTTGGCTTTTTTATACCCCGGGACCTCTACTCGCCAGTCATCGAGGATCCAACCGGATCCAGAGGTGAGTCGCTCTACGCGGCATTCTGTTTCGTATGGTATAGCTGCGAGAATTGCCGGGATCTCCCACAGCACAAACTGATCACCAATGAGGATTGTTTTTCCAAAGCCTTTGCCGGTAGCAGTTTTATCGGTAGTCGTTTTATCGGTAGCAGTTTTGTCGGTAATCATGCATGTACCATCCTTTTTTCAAGTATTTTTTCCATCTCCTGGATAAGCAGCGCTTCCTGTCCCGGTTTGATAATCGTGGCGGCAGAAAGTCTGTGACAGGCATCGGAAAATCCTCCCAGACGACCGGTTGCTTCAGGCAGGAAGCTGTTCAATCCTGGGATTCTTTCGGCCCTGATCTGTTCAGTCAAAAATTCTGATACCCGCATCGATATTTTTGTCGAATTAAAAGAAATATCGCCAAATCCCGGCACCTTATCGGGAACAAGCTGAAATCCGGCAAGATATTTTGATGTATCAACAAATTCCATCTCTTTTATGTGTGTGCAGAAGACGCCGATCATTTTTATGCCCATGGGCTGAAATCGATCGTCCACCGTGAACCATTGGATATGTTCGGTTGTATGAATGTTTTTTTTCAAAAGTTCAATTTCCCGGGAAAAGATTGCCTCTTTCTTTTCATTAAGCTGTTGTATATATTCTTTCTGTTCCGGGCTGATGCCTGACCGGCAGACTTCTATTCCCCGGGCTGTTCCGTCCTGGTAGTAGCCGACTCCCCCCAGGGTATCGAGTATATTGCAGATTTCTGCTGCTGGGTACTCGGTTCCACCGAGCTTGATGTAGTACGTTTCTTTTGAGGCATTTTCTGCGATGGCTGCTGAAGCTGTCGGGGAAGCCGTTTGGTCTTCGGATCGGGTATCGGGGGCTGCTGCATCAACCCTGATAAGTCCCAGCTCGACTGCAGTTTTCAGAATTTCCCGGTTGACGCCAGATAAGGCTCCATCAACAAAGAATCCGTCCCCTATGGCCCCCAGCGCGCCAAGATGTGCGTATTCAGTACCACTCTTCCCATAGCTGCGGAGTAGAGCGTCGGCAAACAGGAAGCATAAGGCTGAGGCAGAGATGTCCCGGTCGCCTTTCAACCCGAAGAGTTCGGCATCCAGGTTAATCACCTCGGTATCGTCCACAGCTTCTGCCGGATGGTGATCGAGGATGACGACAAAGTTCTTTTGCTGGTTCAGTCTGGATATCAGGGGGGCGATTCTTCCTGCGAAGTCAACAAAGATGATAATCTGATGAGTATCAGCAAGGACCTTTTCCAGGATCTGCGGGTAGGGTTTTTCTAATGAAAACCGGGAAACTTCATAGCCGACCTCTTCAAAAGCGCTAAGTAATATGGTTCCTGAGCTCAATCCATCCGTATCGTTATGATGGAAAAGAGTAATGCTGCGGGAAGGTTTTTCTTTGAGGGCGAGGACTGCATCTTCCATTGAGCGGATAAATGTGTGAATCATGAAGTCTCCAATATCGCTGAAATCAGAACAACCATCTGAATGAATGTTTATGATCATTATAATATCGTATTACGATCGTTTGCAACCATTATTTAAAAATATTTCACTTCTTCAAGGTCCCCGACGAGGTGCAGGGCTTTGACAACCTTCAGCCCAGCATCAGCAAATACTGCTGACTATTTCAAACTTTGCTGTTGCGATGATCGGTCTGCAGTCCTATAATGGGTGTATGAAAATTAACGATCAATCTACTCAGCCTGGATCTCTGGCTGGTCGTCAAAAAAGAATTATTGAGCTGATTCAACGGGATGGCTATGTCCGTGTTCCGGAGTTAAGCAAGGCTCTGGATGTTTCAGATATAACGATCCGAAGGGATCTCGCGCTGCTGGAAAAGAAGAATCTGCTTGAACGGACTCACGGCGGAGCGATTTCAACCCAGCGTATCTATCAGGAAATAAATTACTGCAGCCGATCGGATGTGGAGCGTGATAACAAGGATGCGATTGCTCGATATGCAGCATCACTTATTAATGACGGTGATACGATCTTCATCAACGGCGGTTCCACGACATTTCATATTTTCCGGTATATTGATAAAAAAAATGTTAAAGTAATAACAACAAATGCCGGATGTATCGGGCAGGTCGAAAACCCTGATATAGAGCTGATTCTTGCAGGCGGGCTATATCATCCGCAATCTAATGCTTTCTATGGAGGCTTAACCAGCGATATCATAAACCAGGTCAATGCCAACAAGGCTATTCTCGGAGTCCATGGTATCAGCTGCCGCTATGGCCTGACGACGCCGATGCATTATGCGGCTGAAACATCAAGACTGATGCTTGATCGAACCCGGGGGGACGTTATTGTTGTTGCCGACCACCGAAAAATCGGATTGGTCTCAGATTATGTAACTGCTCCCGTGAGCAGGATCAATACGCTTATTACAGATTGGTTTCCTGACAGCGACTATGTTAAGGATTTCGAGGATTTGGGCATTACGATCATACAAACTCGAGATCTCTAAAAATCAGGTTCGGCTTGCTCCGCTGCCTGAACTGCTGAACTGCTTACTCGCTTATTTGCTTACCGGGAATTATTCTTTTTTCTTCCATGATTGATGCATGATCGACTAAAATCACTTTGAACCAAATTTCATGATTAATACCAAACATTTTTTCAATATTGATTTGACATACCTGGAATATAAGGGTAATGTGGTTATATATGATCATCTATGATCATAAGGGGTTTCCATTTATCTTTTAAAATGAGGGACCAGATCACAATCATTTACATCATTAGGAGGATTGAATGAAGAAGAAAGGTTTAATTGTTGCGGGCATAATGCTGCTTGCAGCTATGGCTGTTTTTGCAAATGCTGAAGCAGAATCGGACAGTACTGGAGATTACAAGCTCGTGCTCAAGCTCAGCCATGTATTCAGCCCTGCAGAGCAGCTGACAAAATCTATGGATGCTGTAGCACAAAGTATTCTGGAAAAAACCGATGGTGCTATAGAGATTCAGACATTCCCGCAGGCTCAGCTTCCCGCTTATAAAGAAGGTGTGGAGCAGGTTGTACGCGGGGCGGATTTTATTTCAGTTGAAGACCCATCGTTCATCGGTGACTATGTACCGGATTTCAAAGCTCTTTATGCTCCCATGCTTTATCGAAGCTTTGACGAGTATGTGGCACTAACCGAGACCGAAGTTGTTGAACAGATGATGGCCCGTGCGGAGGAACAGGGTATTAAAATTCTCGCGCTGGATTATATCTACGGCTTCAGAAATCTTATTACAAAAAAAGTTATTGAAACTCCTGCCGATCTTGCCGGAATGAAAATACGGACCCCGGGATCAAAATCCTACATCGACACCCTTACCGCAATGGGAGCCATTGCAACTCCGCTTCCCTGGGGTGAAACACTTTCCGCAGTGCAGCAAGGAGTTGTTGACGGCCTGGAAGGTTCAGAATTTACTAACCTTGGAACCAAAGTCTATGAAGGTCCTGCTAAAAACGTTGCTACAACCCGTCATATTCTCGGAACCTGCGGCGTCTATATTTCCACTGAAGTATGGGCTTCCATACCCGAAGAATACCGTGTTATTATTCAGGAAGAATTCACCAATGGTGCAACTGATATGGTCAATCTCCTGAAATCGCAGCATGGTGATGTTGTGAAAGAACTTGAATCCTATGGGGTCAAGTTTAACGAGGTTAACGACGCAGCTTTCCGTGAAGCTCTTGCGCCGCTGTATGCTGAACAGCCCGGCATGACTCCCGGTGTGTTTCAGTCTATTTTTTCTGAACTGGATTCTATGAGATAGATCTGCTGATTCGGCGTACGGGTGCTAATCCCGTACGCCAAGATTTCCTGACGGGGTAACCATGAGAAAACTTTTTCAGTTTACATTTCAACATGCTGAGGTGATAGTCAGCGGAACCTTTCTTATGATTACGATCCTGGTGGTCATATTGAACGTTATCCTCCGTTATCTTTTTCAAGGAGGCTTGTTCTGGGTAGAGGAAGTAGCAACTGCATCATTTATTTGGAGTGTTTTTATCGGAGCTGCTGCGGCATACAAATATAAGATGCATATTGGTATCGATTTAATTACCAAGCTCTTTTCGGAAAGAGTCAGAGAAATAATAGCGATGATCATAAGTTTTCTGATGATTGTTATAAATGGCTATATCATGTATTTAAGCGTTCTCATGATTCAGGCAAACAAGTTGAAGCGAACTCCGGTTCTTGATATCCCGGCAGTTTACGTAAATTTCGCCATAACTGTGGGGTTTGGACTCATAACAATCCACGCCATACAGTTTTTCATTAAAGAAATTCAACTATTTTTCACCTCCCCGACCAATAGCCGGCTCAAGCAGAACCGACAGTAAAGATCAAGGAAGCGGATATGACACTATTTCCTATTGTTATTGTAATGATCCTCTATTTTTCGAGTATCCCGATTGCTTTTGCTTTGCTGGCTGCATCGCTTGCATATTTTACCTTTGGAGATGTCGGTACTCCGCCCGACCTGATTCTTCAGAAGTTCATAACTTCGGCATCGTCCTTTCCGCTTCTGGCAGTTCCATTTTTTATTATGGTCGGCGAAATTATGAATTTCTCAGGGATCAGCTCAAGTTTGATGAAAATGGCCGATGTTCTTACCGGTCATATGAAGGGGGGGCTTGCTCAGGTTAATGTTGTACTCAGCACGCTTATGGGGGGCATTTCAGGTTCAGCAAATGCCGATGCTGCTATGCAGTCAAAGATTCTGGTACCGGAGATGGAAAAGCGGGGATATGACCGGGCTTTCTCTACGGCTATAACAGCAGCCTCATCTGCGATTGCACCGGTGATACCTCCAGGAATTAACCTTATCATTTATGCCCTTATTGCACAGGCATCGGTTGCAAAAATGTTTATTGGCGGATATTTGCCGGGAATAATGATGTGTATTGCGCTCATGATTGCCGTCAATCTCATATCAAAGCGACGGGGCTACCTGCCGGTACGTGACAGGATGTCCCCTCTTCGAGACATTCTTATTCAGCTGAAGGATTCAATCTGGGCTCTGCTGCTGCCTTTTGGAATTATTCTCGGTATCCGTTTCGGTGTTTTCACCCCCACGGAGGCAGGAGCTATTGCGGTTCTTTTTTGCACTATAGTCGGCGTTTTTTTCTACAAGAAGCTTAAATTGAAACATTTTCCGATTATTTTGAAGAATACTGTCTATTCAACCAGCTCGGTAATCCTCATCATTGTTGCTGCCTCAGTATTTGGCCAATATATGAGCTGGGAACGTATTCCCTATTTGCTTTCACAATCACTTATGACGCTCTCCGCCTCTCCCTGGCTTATGCTGGTGGTTATCAACATATTCCTGCTGTTTTTGGGAATGTTCCTTGAGGGTGGTGCAGTCCTGATCATTGTAGCTCCCCTGCTCGTCCCGGTAATCAGAACAATGGGGATTGATGTTGTTCATTTCGGGTTGATTCTTATCGTAAACATTATGATCGGGGGTATTACTCCTCCTTTCGGATCTATGATGTTTACCACCTGTTCGATTACCAAGGTTCCTATAGGCGATTTTATACGGGAGATCTGGCCGTTTATTATTGCACTTATTATGGTGCTGCTGATTGTTACGTATATACCATCTTTGGTTCTCTTCCTGCCGAATCTTATTTAGCTGACTTGATTTACTACTGGTGCGTCGAGAAAAAGGAAAGTCTTCGCCAGCGGGGGTTCAGCTCATGAACAGGTCCAGAATATTTTCCACGCCGCTGGTTGTGGTTTTGTAGATTTCAGTGTAGCCGCAATTGGTACAGCTGATGGTGTTAAACCGTTTATTCTGTACGTCGAACAGTTTGGAGAGGCCTCCGCCTGTTGCTGCAAATCTGTCTGTTTCATATCCGTTGTTCCCGCATTTGGGGCATGTCCAGTTATGTGCCATTGTGCACCTCCCTGCCTGTCTGCTGGTAATACTGCTCTTTTCGCTGTTCAGCATTGTATAGCGTATAGAAGAAATATATACTCCAGTATAGTTTGCATCAAGGGATAGTTTGCATCATGGGGCGGCCCGCTTCCCTGCTCTTACTTCCCTACGCCGCTTTCTGATCTGCCGGCACCCTGCCGTGCTGCGTTGAAAGTGATTTCTTCACTACCGGTGCGTGCTGTCTGTATGACAATCTGTCCCAGGCAGTGATAGGTGCTATCAGCACTTGTCTCGTCAAGCTCAAACAGTATTCCTGATACTGTGGCTTCTAATCCGTTAAACCGTTCATAGTCCTGTATCTGGTTTCTGGATTGGGGGGCGAAAAGCGTGTACGCACCTTCAGAGTTAACTAGCAGCACAGCCTGTTCCTGAATCTCCAGGATACCGGTTATCTGTACCGTTTCTCTGCTGCCGGAAGTATTTCGGCTGCCGGCTGCACCGCCGGCCATATCCTGGGTTCCCTGTGCCGTTGCTGCGACGGTAGCAGTCAACAGCAGTATGACAAATAGGAATTGTTGTTTTTTCATTTACTCGCTCCTGATATTAGTGTTTATTGTAGTGTTTCACTGCACTTTCTTTACTTTCCTTCATTCACTGTACGTTGTTCTCGAGCAGGGTTGCTGATTCAAAGATGTCTGCCGTGCTGCTGCCCGAAATAGATGATGGTTTAATGATTAGTTCCTTAGGTTAAGTTTCCGGAGCAGTTAAGGTTAAGATATGTTAATCTTTGGCAGACTTGGTCTATGAATTATTTTTCAAATGCTTTATGGATGTGTTTTTCTATACATTGACTTTTCCACACGGAAGAAGTTACGTTTCAGTGTATGAGAGAGGGGGTAGATATTACTATGGGTAAACCGAAACGAAAATTGACGGCTGAGGAAAAGGCCAGAAAGGAACGTAACAGAAGAGAATATATGACCGTGTTTATCCACGGCAAGCAGAAGCGGGTAAAACGCCCGACTGAAATCGACGGTATGGATATTGATGATTTCATCTTAAAAAATGCTGATCCCATTTGGCTCCACCAAAACGAAATGTGGGAGTATCTTGTTGATGATGAGCTTTCCCCAATTGATGAGGAAGCATTTTTGCTCGATGGGGAAGCATCTCAGATAGACGAGGAAAAGTGGGATAATTGAAGAGGCGATCCGAAAAACAAGCTCGAATTGAAGAAGCCCGTGTCCTTCTCGATTAATTTTTTGAAAGCATTTCTCTTCTGACTAGGAGTCTGCCGGAGTTATTACCATTCTCCTTCACCACCAACTCCTTCTGTGGCTCAGGATTGTCTCAATCCAGCTATAGTTAAAATATTTGAAAGCATGCATTCTTTTTCACTTCTTCATCTGACCTGGCGTTTCTGTGTATTTGCACTTTACAGATCGGAAAACAAACAGTAATATGGGTAAACATCAAGGAGTTAATATGGTATGATTTATAGTTTATCAGTCAAGAAATCATGTGTTTTTGCAGTCCTAATATTTCTCAGCTTGACCATTTATGCTGCCGAGATAAACATTGTTTGGAAGTGGCACCCTATAGATGATGGTATAACCCATTATAGATATCAAAAAGACGGAGAGGATGAGGATAAATGGCAAGTAGTAGATGCCACGGTTAACTCATACTCTGCAGGTCCTTTAGATGCATCGAAAGTGCACGTTCTATACTTACAGAAATCTTATGATGGGATTAACTGGAGCATTAGCGGAACTGGCAAATATGATCCAAAAATTTATGGGTATCCAGAAACTGCTGACGAAAAGACCGTAGAAGGAGACAGTGATTACGCTGAAGAGCCGGGTGAAGATCAAGCTGCAGATATAGAAGCTGTAGATATCGGAGTTTCTGAAGCGAGAATTAATAATTCCAATTTAAAACAAGTTCCTGATTCAACCAGTACTTCTTCAACTAGCGCGAGTTATGGTCTGGAATTATCTTTCGGGTTAGGTAACCTGATCGGTTTTGATAAAGCAAACAGGTATGCAGACCTTCCAGGAACTATCTTTCCTGCAGGTTCGGTTGATTTCATTTTAAACAACCTTGTATCGGATATCAATGGATTAAATCTAGGATTAATTACGGGATTGGGTTTTCAACTCTATTCTCCACAAGTTTCTAAGGTGCAGTTTCTTGATGTCCATGCTTTAGTTACTTTGAGTTATGCTTTGGATTACAATCTATCATTCAGATTCGGTTTTGGTGCTGCGGCACTATCACCATATGCAAATCTTTCCCAGAATACTATTTCATTCTTCGATCCATCTGATATTAATATTTTTTATGGGGTTGCCGGTAAATTGAGCTTTCTGTATGCAATTAACAACTCATATATTCTAGGAATGCAGGCAGACGGACGGATGCTGTTTAGCGATGCTTTTGCACCATATGAGGGTGACGGTTTTCTGAGTGTTTTTATCGGCTACCGTTTCTAATAATGATTTTATGTAAAATAGTCGATTCATTTAGGCAACAAAAAAAATTGATTGCAGTTGCCCATATTTTTTTATTAAGGAGTACTACCTTGTCTAAAAGTAAGATAGTCATCGGTTTTTTATTTTTTCTGATATTTTTCGTATTTCTGATCGGGTGTCAGTCTCCTAATCTGACTGCATATGAAGTAACGTATAATGGGAATGGGAGCACCTCAGGAAAGGTTTATGATTCCGCACGTTATCTGCCTGGTAATGCAGTTCCTGTATTAGGTCAGGGAAATTTAAAAAAAACTGGCTACGTTTTTGCTGGTTGGAGAACTCAAGATTCACAAAACAGGATGATTTTTGATCGTGCTATAACTAAGATTGATGAAGATGGCACGATCACCTATTTCGAAGGCAGTACCTTCAATATGCCTCCAAACGATGTAACCTTTTATGCCCAATGGCAAAAAGAAAGCTATAGCATAACCTACGGTAATCTGG
>JAIPFR010000046.1 GCA_021736525.1 Spirochaetia bacterium | reverse complement strand
CAGTCTGATCCTGGCGATAGTTATTACCGTTCTCTTTTCTCTTATGAGTATTACTGCCCCTGGAATTGAGCTGCTTTTTATTGTTACTATGACGGGACGTCTAATGAGCATCGATTTTTCAGGGAACCTTGCGTTGGTTCTCCCGCTTCTTCCCTTTTTTGCCGGAGCGGCAGCTCTTGTGGATACGGTGGCTGCGGGTTTCGGTGCAGGTACGGTAAGCAGAATGATTCAAGCTCACTCCCCGGTGAGGGGAAAGGATTTTCTGTAGAATCCAAAAAGTCCGGCCTTAGTTTAAGGCGATGCTCTTCACAAGATATCGGGCATCGACAGATTCAGTTTCATCATCAAACTCACTGGTCTGAAAGACCATTACCAGATAGTTCCTCTCCGGGTCTGAATACACATTTGCAAGACGCACATCGTAAACACCTTCGAGCGGACGAACCAGCGACCCGGCATCATATCGCGTAAGGGTTCCTTCTGGATTGTACTGACGAAGGGTTATAGCCATTTTTGTGCTCGTACCCGGGGTGCGCACCCTTGGCAGCAAGGTGAGAGAAAGCTCATAATCCTTATTCTGCGTATAATCTTTGAAACTGACCACGTCTCCACTTCCGGTTCCGGGTAGACGGGAATAGAGCATTACCCCGGTTCTGGTAAAATCAACAGGTACCGGATTGACAGACAAGTATTCCTGAACACTCTGCAGCATGGCCGGCAAGGTGCTGCCGCCGTCTAATTCTATCAGGGGATACCGTTTCGACTGAATCAACGCTGAGGGGGTTTCTCCAGTCTGAAGATCATGGTAGACAACATCTGCATAGAAATATGTCCCATCTTCATCCATGCCGTACTGTCCATATAAAAAAGCTTCATTCTGATCGATGAACCCGAGGTTGATAAAATCAGCACGGTCCCCGGCAAATACAGAAGTCAGTATTAACAGAAAAATACCGCATACAGTGATCAACTTGCCTCTCATCTGTGTTGCTCCTCGTAACAAGATACCCATAGAGCCATAATAATCAATCCCGAGCCTTTCAGCAATACCGATACTTGAGGGGTGAATAAAAAAGATCAGCTGAAAGATCCATCCAGATGCCGGTTTTCCAGACTTTTCGAGAAGGCTAAAAAACTGTATGATATGGAACTATGAACCCCGTAATTCGAACAGTCATTATTTTTTTGCTCTTTTTCTCTCTCGCCTGCATGCTTCTGCTTACTGCAGGCACTTTGCCGGTTTTCGAACAAAGTCTGTTTTCTCTGCTTCCCGACACCGACACGCTGTCTGCGGTTCAGACTGGAAAACCCGGTTCGTTTCTGCACATAGGGTATATTCTTTTTTCCTCGATTTCTCTTTTTTTCGGGATTTTCCTGTTTATCGCTTTTCGGAAAACCACCTCCCCGGAAATTCTCTACCTGATCATCGCGGTTTTTTCCCTGACCATGCTCGGCCTTCGCTATCCTTTACTGCTGGCTGCACTTAACCCGGATCTGCTGCTCAGCAGCCGCCTTTTGGGGCGTATCGATCTAATTTCACGATTGTTCTTTTTTTTCTATATATTTGCGATAACTCTCCTGTTTTTTGGCGGCATGTTTTCAAACGGCATACCCCTGCTCAAGCAAAATATGTTTATTCTGGTAAGTTTTGTTGCCTCATCAACACTCGCCGTGCTGGTACCCTTGAACGCCATTGAAAATCTGGCTGAAAACTCCGCCTTCCTTTCTTTCCCGGGAATCGTGGTTTCAAGCATCAGAATCATCGAACTATTCGCCTGTCTTAATTATCTTATTGCTGCAAAAAGAAATAATAATACGCAATATGTACTGCCGTCGATTGGTCTTATGCTTCTGTTTATCGGACTCGAGATTTTTACCTCTCTGCCCTATCCACTTTTCACGGTTGCCGGGCTGATACTTTACGGTTCGGGTTTGCTGATATTCACAAACCGGATCTATACCATAAATCTCTGGAACTAAAGCGTTTTTCAGCCTCACATCATAAAGAAAACTACAGCCCCAGTACTGATCGGAACGACCAGATTATCAAACTCTCTTGGAGTAATATACTCGCTGAAAGCAGCCATGGCGGCCCCGGCAAGGGATACAGTAAAACTGCCAGTTACAATCCAGATGCAGATAAGAGAAGAAACATAGCAGGCACCGGTGCCTGCTGCACTTTTTCCGGACTTTCTTCCATGATTTTGTCTGCCCAGAAATTTACCTGCCAGCGCGGCACTCGTGTCTCCTATCGCCAGGGCGAGAATTCCGGAAAGCATGGCGGCTCTGGGATAAATGAGCAACGTTATTCCTGCCCCGGCAGCCAATGTAAGGGGGGCAATGATAAAACCGTTTGCCTCACCCGGTCGGGAAACATAGAGAGAGGTGGCCCGAATAATAGAATAGGGAAGAAAGTGACGGCTGCCGTTCCATATCAGTCTGGTTATTTCGGCAACCGTATAAATCAGGGAACCGGCTATCAGTAAGATATAAGCTAACGTATATGAATACCAGGCTATCCAGGGAAGAACTCCAATCATTAAATGGAGCCCCTTTCGTACAATTTCCTTCCGGATCTCCCTGCCAAGAGGCAGGGATTCTTGCTGCACAGCAGTACTCATAACAACATGGTACTGCTGCTGCAGAGAATTATCAAGAGGTTAACCTGAAGAACCCGTATTATCCCTGAACACGGGTTCCGGTCCTGCATCAGCTGGTATGCTCCAGAACACTCGGGTCGTAGTCTTCAGGCGGTTCAAAGCCCAGAAGCTCGATACAGGTTGCAGCAAGCGAACTGATGCCCAATCCCTCTTTCAGCTCTTTCTTATATTCGCCCTTATATCCCGGATCATATATTATGCAGGGTACCGGATTCAGGGAATGAGCAGTTTTTGCCTGGGGACTGCCGTCAGCCTTGCGTTTGACGGCTCCGTTTTTATCATGCTCAAACATATCATCAGAATTTCCGTGATCAGCACTGACCACCATGATCCCGCCAGCCTTTTCGATACCTTTTTTAAGCCTTCCAAGCTGCAGATCCATGGCTTCCAGAGAGCAGAGGACCGCCTGATAGATACCGGTATGCCCGACCATGTCCCCATTGGGAAAGTTCATTTTGATAAAATCATACGAACCCTCTTCAAGCTCCTTCAAAACCCTGTCTGTTATTTCAGCACACTTCATCCACGGGCGCTGTTCAAAGGGAAGAATATCAGAGGTTATTTCAACATATTCCTCTAATGCAGCATCAAATTTTCCTGTCCGGTTGCCGTTAAAGAAATAGGTAACATGGCCATACTTCTGAGTCTCACTGATAGAGAACTGCTTCACTCCGCTTTTGCATAGATAATCAGCCATCGTCCGGTCAATTGCCGGGGGGCTGACCAGATACTGGGCTGGGACATGAAGATCCCCGTCATACTCCATCATTCCCGCATATTCCACCTTGGGAGTGCGTTTCCGGTCAAACTCCTCCAGATCTTCAGCCTCAAATGCTTTTGTGATCTCAAGTGCCCGGTCACCGCGAAAATTGAACAGAATAAAACTGTCGCCATCTGCCACCGACCCGACCGGTTTGCCGTTCTCTGCAATGATAAAGGGAGGCAGATCCTGATCGATCGCCCCGGTTTCTCCGCGAAGAACTTCTACAGCTTCATGTGCTGAAGCAAACTGACGCCCTTCTCCCAGCACATGGGTTTCCCAGCCTTTACGTACCATATCCCAGTTGGCATTATACCGATCCATGGTAACTACCATCCGGCCGCCGCCCGATGCTATACGGGCATCAAATCCGTCAGTATTCATACTAAGCAGGAATTCCTGTAAAGGATCTATATACTCAAGAGCAGAGGTTTCTCCCACGTCACGACCGTCAAGCAGGGCGTGAATTCTGACCCGTTTTACCCCCGCCTCTTTAGCTTTTTCCACCATGGCCATCAGATGAGCAATATTTGAATGAACGTTTCCGTCCGAAACCAGCCCCAGAAAATGAAGCGTCCCGCCGGAATTCCTGACATTGTCTATGAGCTTGATCCAGACTTCCCCCGCAAAAACCGCACCAGACTCAATTGACTTATTTACCAGCTTGGCTCCTTGTGCAAATACACGCCCGCAGCCGATGGCATTATGCCCGACTTCGCTGTTTCCCATGTCGTCATCACTGGGAAGTCCTACCGCTGTCCCATGAGCTTTAAGCCGTGTGCTGGGGGCCGTCTCGAGCAGCCCGTCAAGAGTTGCCGTATAGGCTTCTGCTACAGCATCGCCTTCAGCATACTTGCCGAATCCTACTCCATCCATTATAACCAGCACCACAGGGCCTTTTCGTCTGGTAAATCGGGTATTCTTTTTTAACGCTTCAGTCATTACAGTTACTCCTGTTTTTTATGAGATTTTCATTCAGTCCATAAATCTCACGTTTTTCATAATTTCCCACCGGCTCAATATGTACTTGCGTATCATATACATCGGGAACGGCAGATTTTATTGCCTTTTCTACCGCCATGGCAATGGCATGCCCCTGCTTGACAGTCAGACTCCCGTCAACCTCAATATCCATATCAATAATATAGACATTATTCAACTTTCGAATCCGGGTTTTATGTGGATTTCCCGTTCCCGGCACAGAATTCACAACTTCAAAAACCTTTCGATACAGTTCCGGGTTATCCACTCCATCCATCAGCTCGCGGCTCGTCTCGAGAAATATTCCCAGAGCTGTTTTAAATATCCAGAAACTCACCAGCAGCGCTGCTATTGAATCAATTACCGGAATTTCCAGCAGTACGGTAAAAAGCAGGCCGACCAGAACGCTTACCGAAATAAGAACATCATTGCGCATATTCTGGGCATCAGCGATAATCATAGCGCTGCCGGCAATTTTTCCAGCCCGTTTTTTGTACATGCTCAGAAATATTTTTACCACGATAGAAACCAGTATTACTGCAAAAGCCGGAAACTCCGGGAGCTTAAGTTCTTCCGGAGTAATGATTCGCTTGACTGCGCTGACAGCAAGTTGAGCTCCCGCAAAAAATATTATAAAGGAGAGCAATTTGGTGGCTATTGTCTCTGCCCTGCCATGCCCATAAGGGTGCTCCCTGTCAGGCGGCTGCGCAGCTATGCTTGCTGTAACGAGGGTAACTCCTGAAGTTACAACATCGGTAAAAGAATCGATGCCGTCACCAATCAAGGCATAGGAGTGAGCAAGAAATCCAAACGTTACTTTCAGCAAGGCAAGAATGAAATTAAAAATAATTCCGACCCATGATGCCCGCTTTATTATCTTCGTCCTTCGTTCGGCTGCCTCGCTGGAAGAATGGCTGGAAGCCTCGCCGGAGTTCGGATTTGCTAAAGGGGGAGGGTTTTTTGCTTCAGCCATATGCATTCTTCTTCATTCAGCAGATTTTCCAATTCGATATATACCAGTGCATGATACTGATTAATTTGATTTTTTTCATCCTCGGTAAGCAGGTTGGGTTCAATAAGCCGCCGTTCATAGGGACACCGCGTCAGATCCTCAAAGCCCATGAATTGACCAAATTCAGTTTTTTCCGTATTGCGGACAGCCAGGAGGTTCTCAATTCTGATACCGAACCGGCCCTCACGATAAACCCCCGGCTCGTTTGACACTACCATTCCCGGCTTCAGAACGACATCCACAGGGCGCTTGCTGATAGAATGCGGTCCCTCATGTACATTGAGCATAAAGCCGACCCCGTGCCCGGTTCCATGCCCGTAGTCGATTCCCAGATCCCAGAGAGGCTTACGGGCAAGCACATCAAGCTGGTATCCGCGAGTTCCTTCCGGAAACTGCTGCCGCACCAGAGCCAGATGCCCTTTCAGAACCAGGGTATACTCCTCCCGCTGCTGCTGTGTCGGTTCCCCCGCAAGAAGTGTCCGGGTAATATCGGTTGTTCCACCGAGATACTGCCCCCCGCTGTCCAGAACCAGCAGTCCAGACCCCGTAACTGCCGCATTCTGATCTTTGTTTGCTGAATAATGACAAAGCGCTCCGTTTTCGGCAAAAGCTGCGATGGGGGAAAAGCTTTCATCGATAAAGCCCTCCTGCCTGCTGCGAAAAGACCGCAGCACCTCGGCAATACGCATTTCGCTGAGTTCCAAGCCGTCTGTCCGTGTTTCAAACCAATGGAGAAATGAGACCATTGCGGCTCCATCATAACGATGCACACGGCGCATTCCCTCGAGCTCAACTGGATTTTTAAGGGCTTTAAGATAGGTTGTCACATTCACCGATTCGGTAATCCCTGTATGATCTGCAATTCTTTTATAGAGAGCTGTACTTGTTTTTTCCGGAGACAGCACAACCTTGCTTGACGGAAGAATACAGGCAGATATTTCAGAAAAAAAAGTGTCATACGGTGCAATCTCGACAATTTCAGCCAGCTTACGTCCAAGCGCTTCCGGTATTTTCTCCTTGCGGCAGAAAAGGACGGCAGAATGCAAGCCTATCAGCAGGAATGATGTAAAAACCGGACTAAAGGGAACATCTGACCCACGCAAGTTCAGAGTCCAGGCTATATCGTCAAGGCTTGAAAGCAGCAGATATTCGGCTCTATACCGCTGAATAAGCTCCTGCCTTATACGTTCAAGCTTTTTCTCCCTCGACATTCCGCATACGTCCTCTGGAACTTCCCACACGGGGGAATCGGGAATACCGGGTCTCTTCAGCCAGATCTCATCAATCAGACCTTCGCTGCTTACAAGGTCTACTCCCCCATTAGACAGATCACGGGCAAGCTGCCTGAAAAGTTCAACTGAGATCTCTTTTCCCTCAACCGCAGCCCGTGACCCTGCTTTCAGTTCACCGCTGAGCCATTCGGCGGGAGTTTGAACACCAACCTCATCGGCATGAAACAGCTCTATCCCCGAAGACTCCAACTGCTTTTCCGCCTGTATATAGTAGCGAAAATCCGTCCACAATCCGGCTTTGTCATGGGTAACAACCACGGTTCCAGCAGATCCGGTGAATCCGGTAAGCCACTGCCGGATTCTCCACCGGTCAGGGGTGTTTTCACTTTGGTGAGGATCAGATCCGGAAATAATGAATGCATTAAATTGATGATCTTTCATCTGCCTGCGCAAGGTCTCGATTCTGTTTTTTACCGTCATCACGTTCTCCAGAAAAATAATTAGGAATTGTCACATGAAAAATACA
Source organism: Spirochaetia bacterium (assembly GCA_021736525.1). Classification (GTDB taxonomy): domain Bacteria; phylum Spirochaetota; class Spirochaetia; order JABMQR01; family JABMQR01; genus M55B182. Next base: position 2,331 of record JAIPFR010000046.1, on the reverse strand, counting down.
CATTCTTTGACGCTTAGTAAACACATTATATCAGTGAGGCCCGGCCAACGGTAACACCATGCTCTTCGTAAATTAAAGCAGAATTATTGTTTATCATGCAAACGCTGGTTCCCTTTGGAAGTCTAACCACGACATCCCCGGCAAGCAGTGTCCCCTCTCGAAAAGTAATAGTCATTTCATCATCTTCCCGGAAAACCTGCTCTATTTCACTTCCGGGAAAAAGCCTTCCGGTGGTACCGATCACTCTCCACGGACTTACCGGCACCTTTGCCCAGCAATGGGCTTCGATACCGCGAATTTTCCTGGTCCACCCGCCGGGGATAATTCCGGAAATCTCATCAAACCAGGCTGTGCCGGCATCACCCGGCAAATTGTATTTCCCCGGTTTCCCCGACAGGTTAATGCAGGCAAAATACTGCCGTTTTCGTATACGAAATTCCACAAAATGCAGACCATCCTGCTGTATTGAAGAAATAATACTTTTTTCAACCGGTGGAAATGAAGAGTAATAGAGCTGCAGCTGCTTTTCCGTATATTCGTCCGGATTGTCCGAGGTGAAGACCAGGCTGCCGAAAAGATTGTTTACAAAAAATAGAACCTGCTTCTGGGCTGTCGTCAGTTTTGTGCTGCTGTCCCTTAACATAATAACATCGGGGTCATTCAGGAAAAATCGAGAATCCAGTTGGCTCCTGCCGATGGTACTTGACAAGGAACTGCGTGTGGAAACTCTTTCAGGAAACCGCAGCGTCTTAAGCCGACGATCCTCCCAGACCGGACCGACATCACTTCCTATCCGGCAGTAGTCCACCTGACCGAAGGCACTGCCAAGCGGAACTCCGCAGCCGAGCAGCAGACGGTCACCGACCAGCTCCCGCAGGAATTTAACTCCTTCATACATAATGCTGCCCCTCGATTTACCGCCGCGAGGAGCAAGAGCCGCAGCATAAAGGAAATCGGCTTTTATCATCTGAAATCCCCAGACATTAACCAGGTTGTGAAAAACCAGGCGCAGATATTCACGTACTTCAGGGTGGCTGATATCGAGTCCATAAAAATTCCCACTCCAGTTAAAGGGGTTAAACCCGGCTTTTACCGGACCATGCTCGTCCCTCAGTATCCAGTCGGCATGATCGCGGCAGAGAGCTGAGGACTCTTCTGCCGCAAAAGGAGCAATCCAGAGACCGGGGGAATATCCTGCCTTTCGAATCTCACGCGCCAGACTGGCCATGCCGCCGGGAAAGGTATCCTTTACTGTCAGCCAGTCTCCTACTGCAGCCTGCCAACCGTCATCTATCTGGAATATCCCGATAGGAATCCCCCTGTCAGAAAAAGCTTTCAGATTTTCCTGTATTATCTTTTCTGAGATCTTTTCATAATACTTATACCAGCTTGTCCACCCCATAACCGGTTTTACGGGACGCATTCCGATCTTTGCCTCCCGCTGCCAGTTGTCAAAAATCTCCTGCTCCACTCCGGTTCCAAGAAAAAAAGAGAGCACTAGATCCTGCTTTTCAAGCCGTTGCCCGCTGCACTCCTTTTCAATACGGATACCTGCCTGCTCTTCGCGATCGCGGATAAAAAATCGGATTATCGTATATCCGCTGCTTTCGTCAAGGGAGGCCGCCAGAGTAACGCTTTGGTCTGGATGGCGTAAATAGCCGTAAGTAAACCCGGCAAACTCACCTGCCTTCCCGGTATAGGAGTTGAACAACTGGTCCCCATACTGTTTAAGCTGATACTTGCTGATCCAATGGCTGAAAAGCGTGTTCATCGGTTTCTGAGAACTTGCCGGGTCCCGTTCCATGCTTTCCGTCCATGATTGGAAACCGTTGACAAAACAGGAGGCAACCGGCATCGGCAAGGTAAACGATACGGAAAATGCTTCCATATCCAGCACAGCCCGACGATCCGGGACAATCCGGATCTGATAGGTGATTCCAGCGGAAATATTCTGTTTTTCTGTTATTATCCGCCCGTAGGGGATGACAGCAGGATCTCCAATTGCAAAACTCTTGTGATAGGGGACGCCCTCTACCCTGTAGTTGAGTTTTCCCTGCAGTTTAACAACTTCATCCACTTCCTACCCCTTTTGCGGGACCTGCATATGTTTCATGGAGGAAATTTCCTGAAATATACAGTAGTGGCTCTTGCAAAAAGCAAGAGCGACGTTGTGAAATAACCTCGCTATTTTCGCTTTTTCTTCTTTTTTCCCGTGTTTACTGGGGGTTTTCGCACAGTCGTATTTGTTCTGCTGCCGGCCTTGCCCCCATACGGCTGCTTACCTGATGTACCGCGATTGTGCTTGCTGACAGGTTTTTTTGCTGCTGCCTG
>JAIPFR010000045.1 GCA_021736525.1 Spirochaetia bacterium | reverse complement strand
GGGAATCCTGATAGTATACGCTTTCTTTGAGAATAGAAAACAGGGGGAATATGATAAACAGCAGCACTACTATAAGAATCGATACAATCGAAACAAGCAGAACCGGGTCGCGCAGGGTAAAGCGAAGCTGGCGCAGACCATCTTGAAATGAGTTCCCACTTCTCGACAGGCTGCGGGTTGTCTTATTATCGCTCACAATCGGTACTCCTTCGATCGGTACTCCATCGATCGGGTTTCGATCGGATTTCGAATGGATTAGATCGGATTTCGAACGGATTCGATCGGAAAATATGGACGGGAAGCTGCCCGGAAAAACCGGACCGCCCCCCGTCATAATATCATTAACTCATAACTTTTGCTCAATTTTTTTGAGCTTTTTCAGATCAGCTTGATTAATCAAGATTAATCAAATTAACCAAACCGTCGGCTCTTGCTTTTTGCACGAGCGACAGCTGTATCAGATTCCTACAGGGACTGTGTCCTGGTAAGCGCATTGAATTTTTCCAGGAATGCCGAACGGTTTTCACCGGCCCATACATCATCCTGATCAATAAGCTTAGTTCCTACCAGCTGGCGTACTTCCTCTGGCGGTACCGCATCCGGGTGGGTGAGGAACTGCAGGGCATTGACCGTCTGTCCCAATTCCTGGGCTTCAGGAGTCAGGCACCAGTCGACAAATTTCTTGGCGGCTTCCAGCTCGGGAGCATCCTTGATAATGCCAACTGCACCGATTTCGTAACCGGTTCCGTCTGCAGGAGCGGTAAAGGTCATGTGATCATAGCCTTCACGCTTGAAAGCGATAGCATCATGCAGGTAGCCGATAGTCAGTCCGACTTCGTGCAGCTGGATCATTCTTCCGCCGCCGCTTCCCGACTTGGTATACTGCCGGACATTCTCGTTCAGTTTCTGCAGGTATTCCCAACCGGCTTCTTCCCCTTTCAGCTGGAGCATGGTAACCAGTACATTGTAGGCAGTACTGGAAGATCCTGGGTGAGCAAAAACAAGCTCTCCCTTGAACTCAGGCTTAAGCAGATCGTCCCACACCTGAGGCATCTCGAGACCTTCGGCATCGAGCCATTCCTTGTCGGCAACAAATCCGAGGTAGCCGCTGTAGATACCGGTCCAGGCCCCGTTGGGATCCTTGAACTGATCGGATATTACTTCAGCTGTTGGAGATTTATACCTATGGAGCAGGCCCAGGTTGTCAGCTTCGATAAAGGTGAGGGATCCGCCGCCGTACCAGATGCTTGCCTGGGGGTTGGCGCTTTCTGCCCGGATTCGAGCCAGGATTTCTCCGCCGCTCATGCGGACAAAATTGGTCTTGATTCCAGTTGCTTTCTGAAACTCCTGGGCGACCAGGGCTGCATGCTCTTCAAGCAGACCGGCATAGATTGTCAGAGTTTCCGCTTTTTCCTCGGAACCCTGAGCGCTTACCATGAATGTACTCATGAATACCAGTACAGTCGCGATGAGCAGCATTTTCTTTAATGCATACGTGATCTTTCTCATACATTATACCTCCAAATCTTTTTAACAGCCTAGGGCTGTATAATTACCATGTATTATTACCCGGCAGCATTGCTCTGCATTATTGCCAGTTTTCAGCCTTTTGTACAGATTCGCACATTGTCATCATGTCAATAACCGCCTTTTTCATAGCGTCTTTTGATCTTCCGAGAATGTTCATCAGATCGAGGTTGTCGGGGTCGTCTGCCAGGGTCACCTTCATCTGGCTGATGCAGGCCTGCCTGACCACGGTGCTGAAATTGATTTTGGCGACGCCCAGGCTGATGGCTTGTTTGATGTCTGCGGCAGGAACGCCGGTTCCCCCGTGGAGTACTATCGGCACTTTAGTCAATGCTGCAATAGTTTTCAGTCGTTCGAAATCGAGTTTCGGGGCTGCTTTGTAGAGCCCGTGGGCGGTGCCTATCGATGCTGCCAGACAGTCAACGCCGGTCTGCTCAACAAAGTAACGGCACTCCTCGGGGTTAGAAAGCTCCTGAGAGTGATCGAGCATATCCTCTATCTCAGCCGTTCCGCCGATTATTCCGATTTCTCCTTCTACAGAGATCCCGGCTGCATGGGCAGCTTTAACCACATCCCGGGTAACCGCAATATTGTCCTCGAAAGAGAGCCGAGAACCGTCAAACATCACGGAGGTGAAGCCGTACTGTATGCACTGGATAGATCGGTCATAGCTCTCCCCGTGGTCAAGATTTATGGCAACCGGAATACTCATCCGACCAGTTATCCGTCTGACTATATCGGTAAAGACATATCCGTCCATATAATCTATTTCGCTTCCGGCGGCCTGGATTATGACAGGAGACTGAGCCTCTTCGGCTGCCTCCAGGATGGCCTGGATATATTCCAGATTGTTGGTGTTGAATGCCCCGACGGCATATCCGTGGTTCTTTGCATGCGCTAATAGACGACTTGTTGTCTGCAGCATTTCTTTAACTGACTCCTCTGTTGTTTACAGGCTGAAATGAGACTGATCTTCCTCAGTCTGTGTAAATGATTCTCTGCTCTGCTTGTGCTTCTTGAACAGCAGCACATAAAAGATAAGATCTATAACCGCGCACTCAGAGAGCCTGGTTATAATTAATTCGCGTGAAAACATAGTGTTGTGGTTTGATGTAACCAGGACATGCCTGCACCACTTTGTGAGGGGGGACTTGCTGTAATTTGTAAGAGCCACGGCCGGAAGATTCTTGCTGTGCACTATTGCCAGAGCCTGATTTACCAATTTCGAGCTGCCTGAGCGGGAGACTGCAAAAGCAAGATCCTCGGGTCCCATATTTCTGGCCTGCAGGAGAGTCCTTTCGGGGACTGTCTCGCAAAATGCCTGATAACCAAGTTTTCCCAGCTTGTAAGAGGCATCGAGGGCAACATGCAGGGAGTTGCCGGCGGCAAAAAAGTAGATGCTCCGGGCATTGGAAATCAGCTCAACGGTTTTCTCCAGAGCCACCATATCAATCGAATCGTAGGAGTTCCTGATATTCGAGAGCGCAACCTTGACTGCCTTTGATTTCAGGGCTTTTAGGTCATCCGGTTCGCTGCTCAGCTCTTTTTCCGACTCTTTTCCGCTGACCAGACTTTTAACAATGTCAATTTTCATCTGGTAATAGCCTGAATAGCCGATTTTCCTGGCAAAGCGGATTATTGAAGCCTCACTGACGTCGCTTTTTTCCGCAAGTTCGGTAACAGTCATATCGGGAGCCCGGTCGAAGGATTTCTGCAGGGCGTCGGCAATTTTTTTTTCGACCTGAGAGAAAGTGGGGTATAAGCTCTGCAGGTTAAGAAGAAAATCCTTGGAATGGACCATGGTTATGCCGACCCTGTTAAATTTTATTTCAAGATGAATTATTATATGAAGTAAAATTTCATAAGTCAAGATGAAAAGAGAAAAAAGGAGAAAAGTGTCTGACACCGTTTTCCTCAAAAACCACCGTGGTAAATTGCGGAATCCGGCAGCAGACACCGTAATATTGTGTAAAAAATGGCTCAATCATAAATGGATAGTCAACACTTTCATGGATTCGATTCCATTGACTATACCGGGGTGGTTACGATACGATCCCGATTGGGCGGTGATCAGCTGCATATTGATGTCATCGATAACGGTCGAGGATTTGACGAGGACCTGAGCGGCCAGGAGATGGCAGCCTTCTCATACGATAAGAAGAAGATGCACAGCAGTATCGGTGTGGCCAATGTGCATGACCGGATTAAGCTCTACTTTGGAGAGGGTGCTGAGTTGTCGATCACTAACGGGGCAGTGCAGGGGGTAGTGGTTCACATAGTTTTGCCGGTCATGGACGACGCAAGCAGGTTTGCTGACGAAGGGCGAGGGTTCAGGCAGGCTTTGGATCTGGAGTCCGATTTCGATGAGCATCTGTGATAATCTGTGAGCATCTGTGAGCATCTGTGAGGAGAAGCGTTATGGAATCTTATTATCTTGGAATTGACAACGGGGGGACCTTGTGCAAGGCGGTGCTCTTCAACGCACAGGGGAAGGCAGTATCATCAGCAGCGAGAAAGCTGCGCATGATTACCCCGAAGCCCGGGTTCACCGAACGTGATATGGAGGAGCTCTGGCAGGTTAATCTGGATGTTATTCGGGAAGCTGCAGCCGCGGCAGAGGTGGACCCGACTGCGATCAGGGGAGTTGCCTGTTCAGGGCATGGGAAAGGACTCTATCTCTGGGGGAAGGACAACCAGCCCTGCGGCAGAGGAATTGTTTCCACCGACAGCCGTGCCTGGGAGTATCCCGGAAAATGGGAACAGAACGGGATTGCGGAAAAGGTTTTCGAGAAGACCTATCAGAAAATTCTTGCATCGCAGCCGGTCTCCCTGCTCAGCTGGATCAAGGATAACGAACCTGAGAGAGCTGACAATATTCGATGGATCTTTGAGGTGAAGGATTATATCAGGTTTCGGCTCACCGGCGAGGCTTTTGCTGAGATAACCGACTACTCAGGCTCAAACATGCTAAATTTGAAGGAACGGCGTTTCGATCGGGAACTGCTGGCGCTTTTCGGCTTGGAAGAGTTCTTTGAAGCCCTGCCGCCGCTGAAGAAATCGGTTGATGTCTGCGGGGCAATAACTGCGGAGGTTGCGGAGGCGACAGGACTGGCAGTTGGAACTCCCGTTGCCGGCGGCATGTTCGATATCGATGCCTGTGCCATTGCCATGGACATAACTGATGAATCCAATATTTGTGTTATCGCGGGAACCTGGAGCATAAACGAGTTCATTTCCCGTAAGCCGGTCCTTAATCATTCTATCATGATGAATTCTATCTACTGTATCGATGACTACTATCTTATCGAGGAGTGCAGCCCTACGTCGGCCGGGAATCTGGAGTGGTACGTGAATATGTTCATGGCAGAAGAGAAGCAGGCTGCAGCTGCCAAGGGTATAAGTGTCTACCAATACTGCGACGAGATGGCGGCATCGGTACCGATCGGTTCTGAGTCGACCGCTGAAGCAGGGCTGATTTTTCTTCCCTATATTTACGGTTCCAACTATCAGGCTCGGGCCAAGGCCTGCTTTGTCGGCATGGACAGCCGGACTACACGGGAGGAGATAGTCAGGGCAGTCTTTGAGGGGATTGTATTCTGCCATCTGGTGCATATTGAGAAGCTGCTTATGAACAGGCAGCAAACAAAGGCTGTCCGGCTGGCGGGAGGGGCTGCCAAGTCACGTTTCTGGGCGCAGATGTTCTCCGATGTGATCGGGCTGCCGGTGGAGATTATCGAGGCTGATGAGCTGGGAGCTCTGGGAGTCGCTATGGCGGCGGCTGTTTCTGCGGGCGACTATGACAGTCTCGAGTCTGCCGCTGAGAAGATGGTGGTGATACGGGACCGTCTTGAACCCGATACCGCTCTGCATGAGATATATGCCGGAAAATTCGAGCTGTACAAACGTGTTTCCCGACAGCTTGAGCCGATCTGGGAGGGTGCTTAAGACGACGCTTAAGACGACGCTTAAGACGACGCTTAAGACGGCGGCAATAATTCTCAGCACCTATCTTGCACTAAGCCGTATTTTCTGATATTGTAGGAAACCGCTACGGCGCCGTACCCAAGTGGTAAGGGGGAGGTCTGCAAAACCTTTATGCACCGGTTCGAATCCGGTCGGCGCCTGTTTTTTTTCTTATGCAAATGTAACGTCAGCAAATGTAACGTAAATAGAGAAAATGCCGCTGTCTCTAACTATCCGCTTACCCAGATCACCACAGTCAGCAGCAGAAATAATACTGCCGCAGCTATTTTTCCTCCAAACACATTTCTGTTGAACCAATGAGTTATGTTCTTCTGAGAGACCCCGGCCAGGGCCAATCCGAACAGCAGGACAAGAGGAAAAATAAAAGCTGCATTGTAGAGGATAAGCCAGAAAAAAGCTCCGGCATCATAGCCGCTCTGGACCATATACGCAATAGTGGGAAAATATATCTGTCCTGTGCAGGCAAGTTCCAGAAGAGCTACAAGGATTCCCGTGATCAGTAAAGCTGGAAACAACAGCCAGCTCCTGCCGCTGTTTTCTTTTTCTTGATTCTTCCGTATGACCGTATGGATCCGCTTTTTTATTCCCGACGGAAGCTGCAGCAGCATCGAACCGGCGTTTCCTGTTTTTTTTATCAAATACGCATCCCTCATCGAAAGCAAGGCAAGAATAAAGGCTGAAGCTGAAAAAAGATAGCGTATCACTTGACGGAGTATTGTCAGATTGCCAGCCGCCTGAAAAACCGTGAATAACCCCAGACCGATAATGAAATAGGCGATAAACACCCCCACAATGAATCCTATACCTGCAAGAATCATCCTTTTTCCAGATCCGCCCCGTAAGGCAATCCAGGAGATGAAAAACAGCATTGTCGCAAAGGCGCAGGGGTTTACTCCGTCAACAAGACCAGCAAGGAATACGGGAAGAACAGCCAGATTCAACCCCTCAGGTTCATCCTTTTGCGCTGATGCTTCTCTTTTTGGAAGATATTCGCCATATTCTGCTGCATAGAGCAGTTCTTCGAGAACTCCCTGTTCCACAGCACTGTTGCCTTGATAGACATTATTGCCGATGATCATCACGGGAGAGATGGTATAACGAAAACCCATCTCAGCAAGTCTTTTTTCGCATTGTTCGAATCCTGATTTTGACAGAACATTAATGTAGTCGACTTCTGCGGTAATTCCCGAGACTTCCTCTGCTGCAGGCAATATTTTTGTGTCAAATACATCACAATGCGAGCATCCGATGTCTCCATAATACTCTATTGAAATTCTCTGGAGTTGGTTTTCGGCAGAAATATACGTTGCCGTCGACAGGAGAAGGATGGGGAGAAGCAGATTGAGAAGAAGCAGGTTGAGAAGAGGGGAGAGACGAAGGGGCAGGCTGATTTTTCTCATGTTCACATCCGATATAAAAATAATGATTGGAATTGTACTACAGCTGTACCGGAAGAACAAGGATTACTGGAATCTTGCCTGAAACCTCGCATTTTTCATATAATGACCAACCTCCAAGTGAGCATCAAACAGCATACATAGATATACAATGCGATATAGATGGCTATGTAGAGCGATACAGGATCTCGCAGTTCCAACTCAGAACCGTCTGTTCGCCAGTGCTACTTTCTTGTACCGTTCCAAGGACTGTCCGGATCTGCTTCATCGTAGCTCCACAACCCTTCAAAGGAGGAAAAGTCCGGTCTGAAGACAAAGCGGAATTTGCCCTCCCCGTTATCCTGATACCATTTGCCAGTAAGGACCGTGCCAGTCAAGATGCCTTCTACCCGACCATTTCTGTGGTCATAGGTTCCTGTTACGGTGCGGCCGCTCTGGCTCAGGGTCAGGGTGCCAAAATCTGAGGAATAGATGCCGGGAATCGGCAGCCGCAGTGCTGTTTGAGGCTGAGTCTTCGTATTGGATTGGGCGCTTTGCTGAATAGCGGGTTCAACGAGGATTTCGGCGAGACTGGCTGAACTGGTCTTGACTCCATTCCAAGGGCTGTCCGGCTCTGCTTCATTGTAGCTCCACAACCCATCAAAGGAGGAAAAGTCCTGACTGAAGACAAAGCGGAATTTGCCCTCTCCGTTGTCCTGATACCACCTGCCGGTAAGGATCGTGCCGGTAAGCGTGCCTTCGACACGACCGCTTCTATAATCATAAGTGCCGGTGACTATGCTGCCTGACTGTGTAACCGTGAGTTCGCCAAAATCGGTTGCATAAGTCCCTGGCAGAAGCAGCCGCTGCTGAATTTGCGGTCGGTCCTGCGAACCTATCCCTCCGCCGGTGCTGGTTCTTTTTCCGTTCCAAGGACTGTCCGGTTCTGCTTCATTGTAGCTCCACAACCCCTCAAAGGAGGAGAAGTCTGGACTGAAGACAAAGCGGATTTTGCCCTCCCCGTTGTCCTGATACCACTTGCCGGTAAGTATCGTGCCGTTCAAGATGCCTTCTACCCGACCGTTTCTGTAGTCATAGGTTCCTGTTATCGTACGGCCGCTCTGGCTCAGGGTCAGGGTGCCAAAATCTGAGGTATAGGTTTCTATCGCCCGTTGGGCGGTCAAGGAAACTGTACTGCAGATCAGCAGACATGCACTTATTATGAAATACTTTTTGATTTTTTCATTCATGAGTAATTATATGTCTGAATCCGGGCAGAGACAACAAAAAAATTATCCCTACAAGGAAAATCTGACCGGAGAAACTGACCGGATTATCAATAAAAACTGACCCGGTAAATGTGCAGGTCTGACTGAAAGTCCTTGTACGCGGCAACCAGGGCAACACTCCTCAGCAGTTCGGGTCTGATATTCCTGCGCAGGGAGTTTTCCCCCTTGAAAGCGCTCCACGGGATCTGCAGTACGTTCCGCTTTTCGGGAACCTCAATGTAAGCCCCGAAATAGCTCCAGGGAAAGGTGTTATCCCGGGTCCGAGCGAACAGATAGTAGCTTCCCCCTGTCGGAGCCTGCAGTTCAACCTCGACCCCGGAGAAATCCGATGCATCAAATATGCCCTCATCATGCTGCAGTCTGACCTGGATAAATCCTCCCCCCTTTGTAACTACCTCTCCAGCAAGCCGGAGCGCCGGCCCATCTGGAGTGTTGACAATTGAGGGCGTCTGCAAATCGGAATTTCCGCCCATTACCGTGTCGGCAAACCCTTCCCAGGTCCAGCCGGGAGCACTGATCAGCTTGTCAGGGAAGCTTGCCAGATCCATTAATTCGGCAGATGCGGAGAATACAGCCCCAAAGGCGGCTATGGTAAATAGTACAAATTTCATGTTTTTACCTCACGTGATGCTTCCAGTGCAGTTTCCCGGAGATACAGGAAAAACGGCAGTCCGAAAGAAAAGCCTATGAAAAAGGTTCCCGCAAGGGGAATCACCCAGAGCCTGATCTTAAGACGGCGGGTTTCGAAGAAGCCGAAAACCATACCGGCTGTTACGGCAACCAGGAAATCGAGGGAGATTCCGGTCAGGGTTCGGGTGGCGGTCATCTCAGAAAGCATGCCGCCAACACTGAAATCCCCAGCCAGCGAAGCCGGAATGAACTGACTCATTGGCAGGATAATACCGAGAATAGCGATAACAAGATAGATAGTTCTTTTCATGAGATAAACATACTAATACTGATGGGGTTTCGGCAATGATCAGGAACGGTTATTGGGATCTTCGTCTTTCCAGAAAAATGTAAGGAAAAGGATAAGTACACAAAATGCAGCTCCTGCCAGTCCTACTATGCGGTAGTCCCCGGAAAAGCTGAAGGCCAGGCTGAAGAGCCAGGGACCCACAGCACTGCCGGCAACCACGAATGCCATGGAGAAACCCGATATCGCTCCTACATGGGCAGTGCCGAAGAGCTTCGGCCAGCTGACAATGTTCAGAATTGAAAAAAGTCCTCCTGCTGCCCCCATACTCGCAATAAGAAGCGGAACCGATCCGGAAGTTCCGAGTCTGAAGACAGCTATCCCGGACAGGAACATAGCCAGGGTCTTGACAATGACTAAATAGTGCATGAACGAAAAGAAATAAATTATTATAAAGCAAATATATAGGAGACGAAAAAAAAGCGAAGATTTTCTGAAGTTTTTAAAGATTGGGTGTATTTTCCGTCTAGAGTATGGTATAATTATATTCAGGGGAAAG
>JAIPFR010000044.1 GCA_021736525.1 Spirochaetia bacterium | reverse complement strand
CGTAGCCAGATTTGGTCTTTCTGGCATACACACCTTTCTTTTTATACTTGAGTACCCAATCTGGTAATGGTGCCATAGATTCTCCTGTATTAAGTGCAGTTTAATACTTTTACAAAAAAACGCAAGAGGTATAGTCGCGATAACCCTGTTTTTTTCGGGTTTTCCTGCATATTCCATCTTGCTTAAATGATTATGTTATCTCAGATTGCCTTTCAGTTCTCTCCGTTTGGTGCGTAACTCCTACCAACGGTTTACGCATTTCTGCAATTATTACCCATCAAAAGTTGTCAGCTATTGACCAAATACTGATTTGGTTTTACTTTCATACCTACAAACGGCTGCAGTGTGCAGGTACCGTAACTAATGAGGAGTATAGATCCTGGAAAAAAAAGTAAGCAAACAAGAAAACTCCCCGGCAAACGAGCAGGCCAAAGAACAAACAGCAAAAAGAAAGACCCCGCTGAAACATGGATTTTTGTGGACAGATACAGTTGCTGATTATCTTATAGATATTTATCCTGATCTGTTTGAGGACGGCATTGCATTGGATGAAATATACTACCTCATCAGTGGAAAGTAGGTATGATTGTTCTTGGTATAGAAACCTCATGTGATGAGTGTGCTGTTGCTGTTGTTAGAGACGGCAGAGAGATTTTAAGCAATACCATAGCAACACAGATTAATGAGCACGAAGAATTTCACGGAGTAGTACCAGAACTGGCTTCCCGTCTTCATACGGAATTGATATATCCTGTGACCGCTGCCTCTGTCAAAAAGGCTGGGGTAACTTTGCAGGATATCGATGCGGTTTCTGTGACTAACCGTCCCGGTTTATCCGGGTCACTCCTGGTAGGTGTGAATTTTGCGAAAGGACTAGCCGCAGCTCTTGACCGGCCTTTTATTGGCATTGACCACATAAAAGCACATCTCTATGCCCCACACTTAGAATCTGATATTCCATATCCATATCTTGGACTTCTCGTTTCCGGGGGGCACACCATAATCTGCAAGGTTACGGAGTTTGATCAGGTTGAAGTGCTAGGCACGACGATAGACGATGCTGTGGGTGAGGCTTTCGATAAAGTTGCGAAATACTATCATTTCGGGTATCCTGGCGGTGCGGTTATCGACAAGCTGGCAAAGAGCGGTGATCCAAAGGCTTTCAATTTTCCTAGTCCCCGTCTGAAAGAAATGTATCGACCATACGACGTTTCGTATTCTGGACTTAAAACAGCGGTAATTAATCAGCTGGATAAGTTCTGGGATAAGCGATATGAGAAAAACAGCCGTAATATTGCAGCCGCGTTCCAGAACAGGGCAGTGTCAATTCTTATTAAGAGTGTGGAAAAAGCTTTGATTGATACGGGACTTGAACGAATAGCCGTAGGCGGCGGTGTTGCTGCAAATACGCTGCTTCGTCAGGCTCTCAGGGAGCTTGGCGCTGCAAAGGGGGCAGAGGTGTATGTTCCCAGTATGGAACTTTGTACAGATAACGGGGCAATGATTGCCGGCTTAGGGTACCAGTATTTGAAAAGAGGTGAACATTCCGATTATTCTCTATCGGTATCTGCAAGAGTGTCCGCTTTCAAGTCTTTAACTTGGACAAAAGTCAGAAAAAGTCAGTAAAAAGTCTGCAGCTGCTTGTATTGACAAAATGATGCGCTTTTAGTACATTAGCGCAGTATTGATTTATTGGCCGATAGTGTAATGGTAGCACAGCAGATTCTGGTTCTGCTTGTGAGGGTTCAAATCCTTCTCGGCCAGTACACTTGGTCCCTTCGTCTATCGGCTAGGATGGAAGATTCTCAGTCTTCAGAGAGGGGTTCGATTCCCCTAGGGACTAACAGCAGCCAGCCTTGTAAAAAGGGCTGGTTTTTTTTGGATGATGTCGAGACCGCAATTCCGGCCTGTCGCATGCGCATAAAAAATCTATAAGGAACAATCCATTATGATAACAGTTAACAATGTATCTCTAGCATTCGGAACCCAGCTTCTGTTCAAGGAAGTAAATATCAAGTTTACGCCGGGAAACTGCTACGGCGTAATCGGGGCCAACGGTGCAGGGAAGTCAACTTTCCTCAGAATTCTCTCGGGGGATATTGAACCGGATACTGGAGAAGTTTCAATAACAAAAGGTGAACGGGTTGCGGTCCTTCAGCAGGATCAGTATGCTTTTGATGCTTATACCGTTCTTGATACGGTAGTAATGGGATATAAAGAACTTTACAGCATCATGAAAGAACGCGACCTAATTTATGCAAAGGAAGACTTTACCGAGGAAGATGGAATCAGGGCCGGAGAACTGGAAAATACTTTTGCGGAAATTGGCGGATGGGAGGCTGAATCCCAGGCGGCATCTTTGCTGTCAGGGCTGGGCATTCAAGAAGACCTCCATGAAAAGCTGATGCAGGAAATAGACGAAACCATTAAAGTCAGGGTGCTCCTGGCCCAGTCACTCTTTGGGAATCCCGATATTCTATTGCTTGATGAGCCAACCAACCACCTGGATCTTGAATCGATAAAATGGCTTGAGGATTTTCTGAGCAACTTTCAGAATACCGTTATTGTTGTCTCACACGACAGACATTTCCTCAATCAGGTATGTACCCATGTAGCCGACATTGACTACGGTAAAATTCAATTGTATGTGGGAAACTACGATTTCTGGTATTTTTCAAGCCAGCTGGTTTCCAGACAGCTGCGGGATCAGAAAAAACGGCGTGAGGAAAAAATTTCAGAACTGAAGGAGTTTATTCAGCGGTTCAGTTCAAATGCCTCAAAAGCGCGGCAGGCAACCAGCAGGAAGAAGCTTATTGATAAGCTGACAATTGACGACATAAAACCTTCCTCGAGACGATTCCCCTATGTTAGCTTTAAGCCTGAACGGGATTGCGGAAAAGTTATTCTTCAGGTCAGAAATCTGACAAAAGTCATAGACGGAGTTAAAGTGCTCGATAATATTTCTTTTACCGTAAATCCGGATGATAAAATTGCCTTTGTCGGACCAAACCATATTTCAAAGACCACCTTGTTTCAAATTGTTTCCGGCGAAATGGAACCTGATTCCGGAAGCTATGAATGGGGGGTAACGATTACCGCAGGTTTTTTTAGAAAGGATAACAGTCTCGAATTTGATACAGACTATTCCATAACTGACTGGCTGAGACAATTTTCCGAGGAGAAGGATGATACCTATATCAGGAGCTTCCTTGGACGCATGCTGTTTTCAGGAGATGAAGGCCTGAAAAGCACCCGGGTACTTTCCGGTGGGGAGAAAGTGCGATGCATGCTGTCAAAGCTTATGCTGTCTGGGTCAAATGTTCTGATTTTCGATGAACCTACCAACCATCTCGATCTCGAAGCAATTTCCGCATTGAATAATGGATTGATGGAATTCACCGGAGTACTGTTATTTTCCAGCCATGACCATCAGTTTGTTGATTCAATCGCAAATCGTATCATTGAGTTTACACCCAAGGGATTAATTGACAGGATGATGCCCTTCGACGACTATCTCATTAATGAGGATGTCCGCAGAATACGTGATGAGCATTATGTTACTCATAAGCGACTGACTATATAAACAGCAGAGACCTTTTTTCAGAGCGTGAATGAACCATTTCTCATAAGTGTGCGGGAAGTCCCGTCCCGAAGTTCAGCTGTAATGTTCATCGTTGAAGAGCCGATCATAAAGTCGACGTGGGTAACCGAAACATTGCAGCCATGCTGCAGAAGTTCCTTATCAGTTAATAATTGCTGATTATTGCTCAGGCAAGTTGGATAGCCTGCACCAAAAGCAATGTGACATGATGCGTTCTCATCGTACAGAATTGAATTAAAAGAAATTCCACTTTGAGCAATAGGAGAAGATTCATCAACAAGTGCAATCTCTCCCAGCCTGCGGGAACCTGCATCAATCGAGAAAAATTCCTCAAGCACATCCTGTCCGGTTTCAGCGGAAAAATCAGCAACTTGACCATTTATCAATGTAATAGAAGCTCCAATGACCTGCTTTCCCAGAACAGTTACAGGCCTTGTTGTTGTAATACGACCTTCCACCGTACGAAAATCGGGTACGGAGAATATTTCTTCCGTGGGCAGATTTGGAAAAAACCATCTGCCGTCGGGAAGTGCATCCCCGCCTCCAGTCCATAAGGCTTTTTCGTGCAGGCCGATTCGAAGATCAGTTCCCGAATCTTTCAGGTGAAGGGTTTTGATATGCATAGAATTAAGCAAGCTGCAGCGGTCTTCCAGAAGAGCTCCGAATTGCTTCCAAGCTTCTACAGCATTTCCGCCAGGCAGTTTCAGGATTGGCAGCAGTATTTTCCAAATATCTTCAGCTGTTGCCTGCGGACCAAGGATCGACCGTGCCCACGCATCTCCAGGGGCACAGACAACACACCATGCATGTTCATGACGCATAAGGGAACCGTAAAACCAGTCAAGTTTTTTCCGGATTTCAGTTTGCATAATGCTGAGCTTGTCGGCAGGCGCGTTTTCCAGAACTGTACGGTCTTCAGTATTGTCAATTCTTATATATGCCCAGTCGTCTTTTAATAATTCTCTATGTTGGTGCAGAATAAAATCAGGAATCATTGTTAAAAGTATGCCGCTTTGATTTTCAATACGGGCTTTGAATAGTTTCTGATCATGTATTTCGATATGCACATATCCGGCACCTTTGCGATAAGCCGTTTCCGCCAGAGTCCTGGCAAAACTGTAGGTGTCGGGTCCTGTCTTAATGAAAAGGTTCTGTCCTGTCCTGAGGTTGACTCCTACGGCAATTATCAGTTCGGCATATTCAGTTACATAGTGCATCAAGCTCCTCCGGATTTTTGATTTCAGCTGAACAAAGAATTTCTCAAGAACGCTTGAAAAGGCGTTTAAAAAGGGAAACTATAGCCCGGATCAGTTTCCTGAAAAATCCAGGGTTTCGTATCTTGTCTATACGGGAAAAACCATCAGATAATTCAGAGGTTGTTAAGGCTCTGCGGTATAAATTTTCGTCAATTTCCATTTGAATTTTTGATACATCTGACGGCGCATGGATAACATGGACTTCGATTGTAGTCCAGCCTAGTCTTCGGACAGATTCAAGCCGTCTTTCTCCGGCAATAAGCTCTTTTTTTTCGTTTACTACAATGGGATTCATGAGTCCATGCGTTTTAATACTCTCCATGAGTTGTGTTAAATCGCCAAGGTCCTTTCGAATGCGTTTTTTTACTTTGATTTCATCAGTTCTAATCTGCATACTTTCTTAAGCAAACTGCTTGACCCTCTGTTATATTGCCGGATTAATTATCATAGGTACAACTCAGTCTACAGTAATTAGCGTTTTGTGTAAAATAAAATATTCCTGAACAGGGTATGAAAGGATAAAGTTTGCCAGTGGTTTAAGTCATTGAAGTCAAATTCTGCCGATAACCGCTGAATAAACTGACAGGCCGCTCACTTAACGGAGCGGCCTGTCAGTCAGTGAGCGTCCGACGGGAATCGAACCCGCCTCTTCAGCTTGGAAGGCTGAGGTAATACCACTATACCACAGACGCTTTTATGATGAGTTTTAACCATAATGATTTGAAACTCAATGTGTAAATATATATACAGAAAAATGAATGCATCGTCAAGGGGGGTGGAAAAGGAGACAGCAATTTTTTCCGGCAATCCGATACTTGAACAATCTGGATAAAACATATATCAAATAAATGTAAATCTGGTTAATATGTTTTAAGGGAAATAGCCCTGAGGATTTGTTTTTAATTCAGAAACTAAAAAAGGGAAGGATGCTTATGGGATTACGGGGAGAGGTTTTTTCTACAAAATTCACAACAGATAAAAGAACCTATTTTTTTAATATAAAGGAAAACCGTTACGGAGATTTATTTTTAAATATTGTAGAGAGCAAGAAAAACACAGCCGAGGGGTTCGAGCGGCAGTCAGTTATAGTATTTGATGAGGATCTTCAGGGTTTTGTGGCTGAATTTCAAAAATCACTTGATTTTATCAAGAAGAATAAGAAGAAGTAAAACTTTTTCGGTGAATAGGGGTAAGTTCGGATACTGAGCACTTGGTTCTGTGCTCTTTTGTGGGGTACCCCTTATGACGATCAAATCCCCAATTGGGATATTTTTCAGCGGCTTTTATCATCCATGCATCTCTTGCCGTTTTGGCGAGAATTGATGCTGCCATGATTTCATGTATCAGAGAGTCTCCCCGCACAACAGCTGCCGCCGGAGCTGATACTTCGGGAATGTATTTACCGTCAGCAACAACTTCACAACTATCCCGGATAAAGGTTGGAAGAGAATTGAACGCTCTCTGCATAGCCAAGAGTGAAGCCTGATGGATGTTTAATACATCAATGGATTTTGGAGATACCCAGGCTATCGACCATGCAACTGCAAGATCCTTGATGACTGTTTCTGCCCTGTCGCGCTTTCGGCTGCTGATGCTTTTCGAATCTGCCAGCAGTTCAAATGGGAAATCATCAGGCAGTACCACCGCTGCAGCTGTTACAGGTCCGGCAAGAGGTCCCCTTCCGGCTTCATCAATTCCGCAAATATATTTCATATCCTATATACTATAGTAAAAAGTAATTTGCGTCATCAGTTGTAAAAAGATCCTTCTGCAGCAGCTCTATTGAAACAACAAAGAGTCGCATGCTATAGTTTCCTCGGCTGAGCAGCAGTTGCGGCCGGCATCTTTGTGAAAACTGAGAGGGTTCATGTTTCTCAAAAAAGTCCAGCTCTTTGGTTTTAAATCTTTTGCAGACAGAATATCTCTTGAATTTTCTGATGGCATAACATCCTTGCTTGGACCTAACGGATGCGGAAAAAGCAATATTGTAGACAGTATAAAATGGGTTCTCGGGGAACAGTCGATCAAGACATTACGAGCCGGTCAGATGGAAGATGTGATTTTTAATGGTACAGAATCCCGCAAATCACTCAATGTTGCAGAAGTGGTTCTGACAATAGCCAACGAAACCGGAATGCTGCCGCTGGACCTTCCTGAAATTGAGATAAAAAGGAGAATTTACCGCGGCGGTGAAAACGAGTATTCAATTAACAATACTCCTGTCCGTTTGAAGGAAATCCGTGAGCTTTTTTACGATACAGGAATCGGCAAGTCGGCCTATTCTATTTTGGAACAGGGCAAAATTGACCAAATACTTTCTCATCGTCCTGAAGATCGCCGATACATTTTTGAGGAAGCTGCCGGAATAACTCGTTACAAACAAAAAAGTGCCGAAGCAGAAAGAAAACTTGCTAAAACCGATGAAAATATTCTCCAGGTTGAGAATATCCTGCGGGAAGTTCGTAAAACCTATGAATCCAGAAAAGTACAGGCAGAAAAAGCTCACCAATCTCGCAAGCTTCAAGAACTGATCTTTGAACTGGAAGTAGAAGTTCAATTGTCCCGGGTAAAAGAACTCATGAATGCCTATTCCCGTAAGATGGATGAAATCGGGGTTCTGGAAAAACAGCATGGAGAAGTAAAAGCCTTTATTGATAAAACAAATCAAGATATGGAAGAAAGTCTCGATGAGATTAACAGCATGTCGCGCGAGCGGATTGATATGCAGACTCGGATCCATCGTCTTGATGAGACAAAGAATAGCAAGGAAAACCAGATTTCCCTGCTGATGGATCGTATCAGCGATTTTGAGAAATCAATGCACGAGGCACAGGACAGGGGATCGAGCCTGAAAAACAGAATTGAAAGGGATGAAAATGAAATTCTTTCCAAGGAACAGACTCGACGGGAACTGATACAGGAAATTGAGAATATTGACTATGAAATACGAACATTTCTGGCAAATGTGGTCAGTGCAGAAGATCGTATCGATCAGAACGAGCTCACTATACGCCAGCATGAATCGTCAATTACGCAGGAAGAAACTTCCCAGGATACCTATCGACAGGATCTTAAGGAACTGACCGATGCAATAGTTGTTGAACTTGACAAAAAGCTTAAAGAATCCGGGTATTCCTATAAGGAGAGGCGTGAAGTAGAACGTGAAATAAAGGAGCACAGTAAAAGTCTTCTTCTGCGACTTTCAGGTAAGTCGCGGATTACGGCAGATTATATCAGCACAATGGCCGTGCATTCTGCCGGACACGAACAGTATTTCAAGGAGCTGCTGACCTCTTTAACAGCAACTGTTGAAGAGGTGGAGAAGCTTGATTCACTGATAGACCGCTATATAGGTATGACCCCCACATTTCTAGATGAGTTTCTCTCTCCAGAAGGAGTCATAACAAAAAAACGAAAAAGTGATGATGCTCTCAGCCGGTCGCTTGATCAAGTGCGCCAGCTTAATCTGGAGATTCGGGAACTGCGAGATGAAAACAAAAATCTCAATGGAAAGCTTTCCCAGTATCGTCAGACCCTCGAAAACTTGAAGGTATCCCAGGCGGATATGAAGGCGAGGGCTGACAGTATGCAGTCTGTAGTGCAAAACCTCAAGAGGTCTGTTCAGGAGCAGGAACTTTTGCTGGAAGACAGCAACAAGGATATTGATGTTTCCTATGAGCGTTTGCTTGAAACGCGGGAGAGAATCGGGAAGACAGATGAGGAGCTGAAAGCGATAATTGCAGAATCGAAGAATCTCCAGCAGGACCTGCATGGACTTGTGGCAGAAATCGAACGACGAAATGAAGCCGTAAGATCGAGGCGTGAAGCTGTCAATGAACAGTTGGGCAAACTCTCAACACTTGCTTCGGCTGCAGAGCGGCTTAGAGCGGAACGTGAAGCTGTTGAGCACGAGCTTGCATATGTATATGAAACATTTGAAGACACCTATTCAAAAAGCTTGAAGGAGTACAGCACCAAAGTATTTGAAATCCGTGATGATATCCAGCAGCTGCGCAGCAGACTCAAGCAAAGCAAGCAGGAATACCAGAACCTTGGGTATATCAACTATATGGCTGCTGAGGAGTTTGAGGAGGTGAAGGATAGGTATGAGTTCCTTACTCGCCAGATGGATGATCTTGTAAGTGCTAAACGCGACCTGCGGAAGATAACTGATGAGATTACGGCAAAATCAGAAGAATTGTTTGCTGATTGCTATGCAAAACTGAAAATAAATTTTCATACCATGTTTCGCCGACTGTTTGGCGGCGGTCGGGCAGAGCTGAAGCTCGTAGATCCCAATGACCTTCTTCATTCTGGAATCGATATACTGGCTCAACCGCCAGGGAAGAAACTTGAAAAAATATCCCTGCTTTCCGGAGGAGAGCGTTCCCTTACAGCAGTTGCTCTTTTGTTTGCAACTTACATGGTCAAGCCGTCACCCTTTTGTATCCTCGATGAAATTGATGCGGCTCTTGATGATGCCAATATCGGCCATTTTCTGGATGTGCTGCAGGAATTCAGTGAGGATTCTCAGTTCATAATAATTACGCATAATAAAAAAACCGTACTGGGATCAAAAACGCTGCTTGGGGTTACTATGGAGGAGCCTGGAATATCGAAAGCAGTCAGTTACCGCATTCAGGATATTGAAAATAATCCCGCAACTCATCTTATAGGTTGACACTCGGTAGTTTAATAAGGTATAAGTCTTTACGGCAGATACCTATGTATCGTGCCGTTTTAGTGTGTTTTAGGCCGATCTTCCAAATAAGCGAAAAAATCACCTGGAAGAAACTTGA
>JAIPFR010000043.1 GCA_021736525.1 Spirochaetia bacterium | reverse complement strand
CCAAGATACATAACCGCAATTCTGGAACAGAAATACTCGATTACCGCCAGGTCATGGGCAATAAACAAAAATGTGAGGTCAAATTCATCCTGAAGATCCTTCAGCAGATTCAAAATCTGAGACTGAATCGAGACATCCAGGGCTGATACTGGTTCGTCTGCCAGAATAAGCTTCGGACCCAGGGCTAAAGCGCGAGCTATACCAATCCGTTGCCGCTGACCGCCAGAAAATTCGTGCGGATAGCGATCGGCGAAAGAAGAAGAGAGGCCGCAACGGTCCATAAGGGAGGCCGCCTTCTTTCGAATATCATCTTCAGATAGCGAAATAATACCACGATGCGCATAAATCCGTAAAGGTTCAGCCACCAGGTCTCCAGCCCTCATCCTCGGATTGAGAGAAGAATAGGGATCCTGAAAAACTATCTGGAAATTCATTCTCGCACGTCGTAATTCTTCAGGCGACATAGCAGCAAGATCCTTCCCCTCGAAAAAGATATGCCCGGCTGTGACCGTTTGCAGCTGAGCAATGGCCATTGCAGTCGTCGACTTTCCGCAGCCGGACTCTCCAACAAGACCAAGGGCCTCACCCCTGCGAACGATAAAGCTGACACCGTCTACTGCCCTGATTGCCCCTACCTTGCGCTTGAACAAAATCCCCTTCTCTATAGGAAAATGAACGCTGAGATCTTGTACATCCAATAATATATCTTTATCAGCCATTATTATATTCCTTTGCATGGAGCCAGCAGGCAGCGGTACGCGACGCATCCCCATTAATGATAAATTCAGGAGGACTCTGCTTTGAGCAGATATTCATGGCCTTCTCGCATCGGGGCTGGAACGGACACCCTGGGGGAATATCAATGAGATTGGGCGGAGCCCCGGAAATCGTATGAAGCCGACTGCCCCCCGCCCGGTCAATCCGCGGGATCGAATCCAGCAGCCCCCTCGTATACGGATGCTGAGGAGCATAAAAGAGATCATCTATAGCAGCGCGCTCTACAATCCGTCCCGCATACATAACACAGACAGAATCGCACATATCAGCGACAACCCCGAGATCATGGGTTATCATGATGACGGAGGTGGATTTTTCCCGGGAAAGATTCTTGATAAGCTCGAGGATCTGAGCCTGAATAGTAACATCAAGGGCTGTCGTAGGTTCATCTGCTATAAGTATTTCCGGATCGCACGAGAGAGCCATGGCAATCATGACCCGCTGGCGCATACCACCGGAAAACTGGTGCGGATAGTTATCAGCCCGCTGTTCAGCATCCGGGATACCGATCAGCTTGAGCAGCTCGATGGATTTTGCCTTAGCTTCTTTCTTACTCATTCCATGATGCAGCCGGAGCGCTTCCGCTATCTGATACCATACTTTGATAACAGGATTCAGCGATGTCAGCGGATCCTGAAAAATCATGGAAATATGCTTGCCGCGTACGGTTCGAATCTCCTCCTCAGACCACTCGAACATGTTTTCTCCCTTGAAAATCACCTGCCCTGCGGTTATGCGTCCCGGGGGATACTGAATGAGCTTAAGGATGGAAAGATTTGTCACCGATTTTCCAGACCCTGATTCTCCTACAATGCCCAGAGTCTTACCCCTCTCCAGAGAAAAGGAAACATCATTGACCGCGTTTACGATTCCGCGTTCGGTACGGAACTCGGTCATGAGCCCCTGCACCTGGAGTATCGTTTCGTTATTCATTGTCATACTCCTAGCGTACATTCCGCAGACGCGGATCAAGTATATCGCGAAGTCCGTCGCCGAGCAGGTTGAATCCAAGTACAAGGGTAACAATCGCCAAACCCGGATATATTGCGGTCCAGGGTGCCAGCATCATCACTTTGCGGGCACTGCTGAGCATATTCCCCCATGATGGTTCAGGGGGCTGGACGCCAAGGCCGAGAAAGCTCAATGCTGATTCCAACAGGATGGCCACCGACAGCGAAAGCGATATCTGGACGATAATGGGGGCCATGCTGTTCGGCAGCAGATGGCGAAACAGAATATAGGTACGTCCAGCACCGTTAGATCGGGCAGCTCGCACAAACTCGTTCGACTTGAGGGCTATAATGGAGCCTCTGCTGATCCGCGCAAATTGGGGTATATAGACGATCCCGATAGCTATAATAACGTTATAGGTATTTTCCCCGAGTATTGCCATAACAAATATTGCAAGAAGCAGGGAAGGAAATGAAAACAGTACATCCGCTATGCGCATGATCCCATTATCCCAGCGTCCGCCAAGGTACCCCGCCCAGATTCCCATCAGGATTCCAAAAGAGGCTCCCAAAGCAGTCGCCGCAATACTGATGACCAGAGAAACTGTAGTCCCTTTCATTATTCTTGATAGAATATCCCGGCCAAATTCATCGGTACCAAAGAGATGGCCGGAGGTAAAGGAAGGCGCCTCCAGAAGCCGTTGAGAGTTCATCTCGGAGGGATCGAACGGAAGCCAGAAAAAAGAAACGATAATGATAAGCACGTACAGTACAATTATTACCAATCCAGTTACTGCTATGCCGTTTTTAAATAATCTTGGTACTGTCACAGCTCACCTCACTACATCATCCAGACGGATGCGGGGATCCGCAAGGGCATAAACCAAATCGGTAATAAGATTGACGACAACAAACAGGGTCGCAATGACCATCACAACTGCTTGAATTATGGGATAGTCTCTTTGGTAAATTGCATACAAGGCCAGCCTCCCCATTCCGGGAAGAGCAAAAACCTCCTCAATAACAATAGCACCGCCAAGCAGATACCCTGCATTAAATCCTGTTACCGTGATAACTGGCAGGATGGCATTTTTCAGAGCGTGAAAATAGATTACAGACGGCTTTTTCAAACCCTTGGCTTTAGCCGTACGGATATAGTCCATCTGAAGGACTTCCAGCATGCTGTTTCTCGTATAGCGCATCACAACCGCGGCAAAGCCTATGCCGATGGCCAGGGACGGAAAAAAAAGCATCTTTATATTTTGCAGTGGTGAATCAAAAAAACTCACATAATTCCCCATGGGGATCCAACCGCGAAACCTGGAAAATACCATAACCATCAGAGCGGCAAGCCAGAACTGGGGCAATGACAGGCCGAGCAGCCCGCCAATGCGGCTGACAAAGTCTCCAAACGAATTCTGGCGCAGCGAAGAGGCTATGCCCAATGGAATTCCAATAAGCAGGGCAAGAATCAGGGAGAAGAGAGTCAGTTCCAGACTCAGGGGAAGTCGGGACAGTATATCGGGCAGCACCATTCTTCCGGTCCGCAGGGAATAGCCGAAATCACCTCGCAATATATCACCAAGCCACTCTAAGTAGAGAATGGGAACCGGTTTGTCTTCTCCGAAAATACGCTTGAGTTCTTCCATCTGTTCGGGAGTTGCCTCGACCTGGGTACCTAAATACATTTCCAGCGCTGTTCCTGGTATAAGCCTGACAAGGAAGAAAACAATGAGAGAGACCCCGAATAATACAGGGATTAACGATAAGAGTCTTCTTACGACATACCTGCCCACAATCCACCTCAACAATCATAATTTGAATTGCAGCCTTCCCTCAGCAGGGGAAAGGCTGCACGGTTTCTCAAAAATATTCTATATAATAATCACTAAAATAACCCCTAAAACAATCGTTAATCTATAACATCTGTATGGGTAACATAATAGAGACTTCCATTCCCCACTTGCCTGAAACCTTCTACCCGAGGTCCGACAACATGATTTTCATTCGGACTGTAGAGGAATACCAGCGGTGCTTTTTCACTCAGCACTTCCTGCAGTTCAGCATAGGTAGCCTTACGTTCTGCGGGTACGGTCTGCAGGCGGCCAAGATCGAGCAGCTTATCGGTCTCCTCATCCTTGAACATGAAATTGTTAACACCGCCGGTGCTGTGCAGGGTCCGGTACAGGAACCGGTCCGGTTCACCGCTGCCGCCCCGTATTTCCACCATAGAGTCAAAATCACGCTTAACCCAGCGGTCAATATACACGCCCCATTCTACAACTTCAAGTTCGGCAGTGACACCGATATTTTTGAGTTCGCTCTGAATCACCTGTGCAACGGCAAGTCCGCCTTCGTAGGATGCCGAGCAAACGATGTTAAATGTAAATCCGTCAGGATATCCGGCTTCAGCCAGCAGTGCTTTGGCTTTGTCATAATCAGGTGAGGTATTGGGAAGCTCGGAGAGCGGCAGCGCCCATTCAGTAGCTGATACAGGAATAGGGCCGGTTGGAGAACCCATGCCGAATTCCGCCATACTCACGATTTCATCTCGATCAATAGCCAATGCTAGTGCCCGCCGTACCCGCTCATCGGTAAATGGCTCACGGGTTGTGTTGAATCCAAAGGTCCGCACATTGATTCCGGGCTTGTTCATTACTTCAACTTGACTGATATTTTTAGCCTGACGAATTGTTGCCCCGTCATTAATTGCGGCAATATCAAGATCCCCGGAGCGTACGCCTGCCAGAAGAGATGCAGCTTCAGGAATGACGCGGTAAATAACTTTATCGACAACAGGTGCGCCTGCCTCAAAATAATCAGGGTTTTTGACCAGAGTCATTGAATTGTCCGGCACCCACTCTTCGAGCATGAACGGACCGGTACCGACAGCAACTTTTTGCAGATTGCCGTGCTCTTCCACGGCTTCCCTGGGTACGATTGACAGGTTGTTTGAAGTCAGGGCATCAAGGAGAGAAGCAAGCGGAGAAGCAAGCGTCAGTTTGACAGTATAATCATCCAGCACATCAATTGAATCTACCAATGAAATGTAGGATCGGCCGGGAGAAGCTGTTTTCGGATCCATAATACGTTCCAGCGAGTATTTAACATCATCCGCAGTCATTTCGCGACCATTGTGAAACAGTACGCCTTCACGGAGATGGAAAATATAGGTAAGGTTGTCAGGAATTTCCCAGGATTCAGCCAGATCGGGAACGACTGCAAGGTTCTCGTCCAGTCGAACCAGTCGGTTGTACATCAGGTCAACCCGTCGGTGGGATGAGAACGCTGTAACAATATGCGGATCAATTCCAATCGCTTCCTGATCGACTCCTATGGTCAGCACCTTCTCTGCTGCCGGCTTAACGGCACTATCGGCATCGGCACTTCCAGCGGCAAACAGACCTGCAGCCAGCAGCAGCAGGACAATGGTCATAGTCAACATTCCAGTTTTTTTCATCTATTCCTCCTTGAAAATATAGACTCTCGTATATATGAAATCCGGCAAACACCAGATTTTACAGACCAGTTTAAAAAAAATCGTATTACAAATCGTATAAACAAACCTGCCCGGTTCAGCAAGTCAGGGTCAATACGCCGAGCACCGCCGCCGTACGGGCTCCTGTTACAGCAGGCAGGCTTCCGGGGCGCCCCATGAGCGATTCATGACCGATCACGGCAAAGGCCATAGCCTCACGGGCTTGATCGGGAATGCCGAAAGCAGTTGCAGTAGTCACGGTAATCTCTTCAGGCAGCCGCTCTTGAATCATTTTCAACAGGGATGCATTAAGCGCACCGCCCCCGCAAATCAGCACCTTTGCTATGGACACATAGGGCAGTACGAAGTCGTGATATGCCCGGGCAATTGTTTCAGCGGTGAAAGCGGTCGCTGTGGCGATTACATCTTCGTACGATAGTCCCTTCGCCTCAGCCCGCTGCATAAACTGTTGTGCAAATGCAGCTCCGTATATTTCCCG
Source organism: Spirochaetia bacterium (assembly GCA_021736525.1). Taxonomy (GTDB): domain Bacteria; phylum Spirochaetota; class Spirochaetia; order JABMQR01; family JABMQR01; genus M55B182. The sequence goes on along the minus strand of JAIPFR010000043.1, from coordinate 3,986 downwards.
ACCGGTACTTTTGGGAGGTGTCCGCGTAAAATAGGCATCCTGCATATACTCTTCAACGAGCTCCTCCGAAACTGTTCCCCGGGCGGCAATGCCGCCTTCAGCATCATACCGAAGGGTTCCTTTAGAACCGATTCCAACGATCGCATCAATAATCATGTTGCCGGGACCCGTGTCGAAGGCAAAGACACCCGTGCTGCTGCTCTCTGTGGATTCTGAGGAATTCCGGGAACCCGAAATTCTCGAGGGAAGACGCGGGGAAAGGCTTGAAGGAAAACGCGGAGGAAGAATGGTTGCGTTTCCTATCCCGCCAATATTCTGGACTATGCGCCCTTCATCAGGGCTGCCAAAAAGCAGATGATCTATAAAGGGTGCCAGCGGCGCTCCTTCTCCGCCCGCAGCCATATCGGCAGCTCGCAAATCGGAGATTACCGGTATTCCCGTACGTTCCTGCACAACAGGCCCCGAACCCAGCTGAAGTGTGCCCTTTACGGGCACCGCACCCGACGGACCCGGGAAATTGCGCAGAACCGGTGCATGCCAGACCGTCTGACCATGCATGCTGATCACATCCACCTGATCGGCCCTGAATCCAGCTTCAGCAATAACCTGCAAGGCTGCCGCCGCATACCATTCAGAGAGACCAAAATGGGTATAGACCAGATCATCAATTTTTGCCGTGGAAATGGTGCAGAGTCTGGCTATTTCTCCCCGGACCTCGTCGGTGTAGGGCAGGTAGCTATGCTTAATAAGCCGAACTGATTCAACTTCTGCAGCAGCGGTGGTTTTGATGCTCACAAGAACTGCATCGACTCCATCTAATGAGGTTCCGGACATAATGCCCAAAACGGTGTGTTCTGTTTTACTTCTATAGGCGGCTATGAGCCCACTCTTACTATTTGTTGTTTCCATACCTGAACAGTATATGACACAATATTTCAAAATACAACTTATTTTTTAAAATAATATTTCTTTACTTTACCATCCTATAATGATACAGTTACTGCAGTACCAAAAATAATCCTCGGTTCTGAACTGGCATCGAACTGGCATAGTTCTCCGAGAGTGATGCGGAGAACCCTGAATGATCAATACGACGATAACCCAGGAAATGCTGGATCTCTTTACAACTGAACAGAGCAATGTTCGTTCCATCAACATTGATGAGATGCCTGTGATGGAAATACTTACGCTCATCAATGAGGAGGACAAATCGGTTCCCTATGCGGTTGAACGTCAGCTTGGAAAAATCGCCTCCCTCATTGAAGAAATTGTGGCAGCCTTCCGTAAGGGCGGACGCCTGATTTATATCGGTGCCGGCACCTCCGGACGCCTTGGGGTTCTTGATGCATCTGAATGCCCGCCGACCTTCGGGGTTTCTGCTTCCATGGTACAGGGCTTCATTGCCGGGGGGCGGGATGCGCTGGTACGATCGATTGAGGATGCTGAAGATGATGCGGATGCAGGAGCCGCGGCAATTGAATCTATCAATTTCAATGCCAATGACGTCCTCGTGGGGATCACAGCTTCAGGACAGGCGCCGTATGTTCTCGGAGCTATGGCTAAAGCCTCGGAACTGGGAGCGGTTACCGCTGCTGTCAGCTGCAATAAAGAGTCAAAGACTTTTTCCTATGCCAAACATGCGATTTTGCTTGACGTAGGTCCGGAAGTCGTGACAGGATCTACTAGAATGAAAGCTGGTACTGCACAAAAGCTTGTTCTTAATATGCTGACAACAGCCAGCATGATTCGAATCGGTAAGGTTTACCGTAATCTTATGGTCGATCTTACTCCTGTTAACAAGAAACTTGTGGAACGTTCCAAGAGACTCATCAGACAGGCAACTGATTGTTCCGTTGAAACAGCAGATGAGGCTTTTACGGCTTCTGGACGTAAGCCAAAAATTGCGATTCTCATGATACTTCTCGGGGTAAGTCGCTATGATGCGGAGTTTCTTGAGAAAGAGAGCAATGGCCCGATTGCTGAAGCTATTCGCCTGCATCAGAAGAATGCTGGAATTTTACCTGCTCCCTGAACGCGGCACGGTCAGACAGTTTCAATTATCCAGTATGTACGTTGTGATATGTACGTTGTGGTGTAGCGTTGTGACGAAAACAGAATTCCCTGATATGATAGAAGACTGGAGGTACTATATGGCTGATCATTCCGGAATCGACGGAGCCTTTGTCGCAATTAACGCCCGCCTGGACACCCTATCCGAATCCGAGCGCAAAATTGCCGATTATGTATTTAAAGAACCCAAGAAAGCTCTCCATTTCAATGTACGGGAATTGGCAAAGCAAAGCGGGTCAAGCCAGGCTGCTGTTGTGAGATTCTGCAAGCGTAATGGATTTGACAGTTTCAGTAATTTCAAACTTCGTCTTGCTCGTGATGTGTTTCGTGATTCGGATGAACGGTATATTCCTGATCTGGATCTGGAGTCAGAACCTTCACCCGGAAGAGTGATCCATGGGGTGGTAGACAGAACCCAGCGTGCTTTATCTGCTTTGGAAACTTCTCTGGACCCCTCCTCTGTTAAAGATGCTGCCGATAACATATTCAAAGCTACTTCCACCCTGCTGTTCGGGGTAGGAGCATCCGGAGTGGTTGCCTACGACTTCCTGCAAAAACTGATACGTCTCGGCCTGCCGGCATTTTATGTTTCGGATACAGACTTGCAGCTGACTGCTTCAACGACTATCCGACCTACTGATATTGCTTTTGTGGTTTCCTATTCAGGGGAAAACAGTGATATGATCGAAGCTGTTCGAAACATACGCAGCAGAAAAGCATCGGTAATCTCCCTGACTATGGATACGGAGAATACCGTCCGTTCTCTGGCTCAGACAGCGCTGCTTGTTCCGTCATCAGAACGTATTTATCGACAAGGAGCTGCCACATCACGTATTAATCAGCTGGCAGTAATTGATATTCTCTATTCAATTATGGTTTCAAAAAATCTTGATGAGTCAATTACGGTAATAGAACGAACAATGGATGCTACCCACCGCCGGTCTTGAACTTTCAACCCGCTTGGGATTATGCTTCAGCACATGAACAGGAACATACTGATCGCAGAAATTGACAGTTACGGCAATTTTTCATTCTCACGATCTTCCGGTCCGGGCGGGCAAAATGTGAACAAAGTCAATACTAAAGTGCAGCTGACTCTCTACCTCGAGGATCTGCCCTCTTTTTCTGTTCCTGATTCAGTTTCCAATGCTGAAAGAGAACGTATCAGTTTCAACCTCGGACAACAGCTGAAACAGCTGAAAGATGGGGCTTTTTTTATAGAAGCCCAGCGCGAACGGACACAGCTTGCCAACAGGCGACTGGCGGTTAACCGTATGGCCGACTGCATCATCGAGGCCTCCCGTCCTGCGGAGGTGAGAAAAGCTACCGCCCCAACGAAAGCCTCCAAGCAGCGCCGGCTGGACTGCAAGAAAGCTCAGGGACGCAAGAAGCTGCTGCGCAGTAATCCCGAAAAAAACTCGGCGGATTCCGAGCAGTAACCGGGATCCGCAATACGTGCCTGCAAAGGCGCAATGGTGTCTGAGACCGTTTCAGAGGTGTCTGACACCGTTTTCCGCAATTTCAGGGGGGAAAAGAAATCGGTTTCCGCAATTTAGCACGGTTTTTTTGAGGGATACGGTGTCAGACACCCACAATACACCCGACACCCGCAATACAGGAGGAGTTGTTATGAGTATCACTACTGGAGCACTGTTCGGCATCCTGGTCATCTTTTTCTATCTTCTTACCATCCTCAACTATCTGGTAAAGCTGATCAACAGGAAATACGGCAAGCGCATGAGATCTCATGAAAAGGGTTACCGGATCTATACCGGATTCATGAAGTTTATTATTAAAAAGCATCGTCTCTTCGGCGCCGCAGCCCTCCTCTTTCTCATAATTCATATCATTATCCAGTACAATGCTTATCAGTATCTGAGCCAGACCGGGGCTGCCGCTGCCAGCGTGCTCCTGCT
>JAIPFR010000042.1 GCA_021736525.1 Spirochaetia bacterium | reverse complement strand
GGCGCATTATCGGGGAATATACTTTGACAATTGAGGACCTGAGAACGGGAAGGATGCCGGAAGATGTCATAGCGTTGAGCGGATACCCCGTCGACATTCACTCACCCGACGGAAAGAGCGTCAATCTCGAGCATGTCCCCAGATATGGGATACCGTTCCGGACTCTGATCCCGAAAGGCCTGAATAATGTACTGGTAGCTGGCCGATCCCTTTCGGCAACCCATGAGGCATTGGCCAGCGTACGCGTAATGGCCCCCTGCATGGCAATGGGGCAGGCCGCCGGAACAGCCGCAGCGATGGCCTTGAAAGAGATCCTCCCCATCAGGAATATCAGCATACCGGCCCTGCAGCAGCAGCTCCGAAACCAGGGGGCAATATTGGGTGTCTGACACCGTATCCCTCAAAAAAACCTGCGTGAATTGCGGAAAACGCTAAAATGATCGCTTTGAAATTCGGAAAACGGTGTCAGACACCCTTCTTTGCCCCGTTTTTACCATTCTTAACCCGGGGAATCTTCGAAGGCTCTTTGCATGGCAATCAGATTTTCCAAGGGTGTCATTCTCGGGACTCCGCAGCCTGGAGAACCGATAATGCCGGTGGTAAACCCGCCGCTTTGAATAATATCTTTTGAGGCAGCATAGACAGCCTCGGGGCTCTCTCTCAATAGAAAGGTTGTATCAAGGTTTCCCTTAATGACAATCCTGTTGTCCAGAAGTGTTCGCGCTAGAGTCATGGGGACTTTCGCATCAACCTCAAAACCTTGAAAATCAATCTGGTTGAGAAGTGAGAGAAACTGATCCGTCTTTCCACAAATGTGAATCCAGAGATCACAATCATGGCTGCTGCATGCCTCTCCAACCTTCTTCTCCCAGGGCAGAACAAACTGCGCAAAAAGATCCTTTCCCACAAGACTTGCTGATGCATCACCAAACTGTATGCCATGTACTCCGGTTTCCATCATGGCTTTCGCATATGATATAACAACATCCGTGCAAAAAGCGAGGAATTCCTGGATGTACCCCTCATCCTCGGTCATCAGATCCATAAGGAATTTTTCCAGGCCGACAATAACCCCCGCCAGACTGAAAGGACCGGTATCGATATTTGCCTGAATATAATAATCGCTGCCTGCCTCCCTGACTACTTTTTCAGCAGCTCTTAGCAAGGTGTTCATTCCTGGAGTATCCCATGGATCGGGTACCGTAAGTTTCTGAAAATCCTTGATATTTGAAAGAATGGTCTCCTTGCTGTAAGGTTCATCATTTTCTGGGAATATCATGCTGCCCCCCAGCGCTTGATGGTATACCCAATTATCACGAGAGACGTAAATACCGTCAAAGCCGGCTTTTTCCCTGAATTGCAGCAGAGTATCTGCCAATATGTCAGGGTCGAGGGAATAATCACGCTGCTTTACACCGAGAATCTCACAGCTGCTGGCAATAGAGATCGGAAAACAGGGGATCCGGTCAATTCTTTCTCCGCGAATCGATTTCTGTACCCGCTCAAGTGAGTTCATATTACTCTCCATTCTCTTGCATATGTTTCAGCAGCAAATAGGTATAGAGCTGCTGACGAGGCAAATGAAAGGGACCCTTGAAATTGTTTCCCTTCATATCCAGAGCTGCAGTACCGTCACGATGGAGGTAGCCGATCCATTCGCCATAGTCTTTGTCGGGGAAATGCTCCATGGACCAGCGGTGAAGCTTGGTAAACCATTGCTCGTAGTGAGTATTTCCTGTTAGATGGTAAGCAAGCAAAGATGCATAGATAGCTTCATTGTGCGGCCACCAGAGCTTCATGTCCCATTCCAGTTGAACCGGCTGACGTCCTTCGACATCAACAAAATAGAAAAGACCTCCATGTTTTGCATCCCAACCGGCATCCAATGACCAATCCAGCAGAGGGAGCGCTTTTCGGATAAGCTTATCATCTTTTCGCCAACGCCCTTCTTCCATAATAAACCAAGCAGTTTCGATTGGATGGCCGGGATTGATGCAGCGTCCCTCAGGAATATTCCCGAGATATTCCCCATTGGGTCCCACGGTTTCGAGAAGGGCATTCAATTCGGGCTTGACGAAATACTTGAAGACCTCATCAATTGCATTGGTTATGAGCAAGTCTATGGGACCGTATCCGGGCACTTCAGGAGCCTCACCCAATGCCACTGCTGCCCCCCGCAGTATTTGCAGGGTGTTAATCTGGATCATTGCCATTGAATGACCTCGGACTGCATAGTTTTTTTCAATATATTTGGGTTCAAGCAAGCCTGGATTTCGATAGAAGTGAAGCACGATTGCCATGAGCTGCTGTGCACGTTGAAAATGGGACAGACTTCCAGCTGCTCTGGCGTACTCGGCTAAGGCGATGACTGCGAAGGTTTCCGTAAAGGTATATCTTCGCTTTCTGATGGGCCGACCATCTTTTTCCACTAGATAGTACATGCGTCCGTCATGGTCGAAGCCATATTTCTCAATAAACTCTATACCATGTCGGGATAGCTCAAGCCACTCCGGATTTGGCTCCAATTCATTATAGAGACGTGCTAGCATCCATGCAAATCGACCCGCGACCCACATTGGTTTCTGTGTGCTGAGAAGGGCTCCCTTCCTGTCAAGGAAAGTAGAGTAACCGCCATCTGTTTTGTCAATTGCATGTTCTGTCCAAAAGGGCAGTGTATCATTAATGAGATCCGAATACATTTCCTTCTTCAACTCTTCTATACGTTCCTTGTTCATTTCTCCAGTTTCCTCCTGATAATGTTTTTTACCGCTTGTTTTGCCTGCAGAGCTCCTGTTCAGATGCAAGCCAGTTCAATCACAATAGTTCCGCATGGTGGTAAAGGCTTCCGTGACTGAGTCCCGGGGAACCAGGCATCCAGTCGACATAATAAAACCGGGGGTCTTTCCGAACTGTACTGCCAATTCGTAGCAGGCATTCTGAAGCTTATCACTATTATGCTGCAGAAAATATGATGGATTGATATTTCCTTTGACAGCAGTTCCGGGCAGGAACACCTTTACCGCCATCTCCGCCGGGACAGGATAATCAAAGTCGAATCCGTCACACCCTGATTGAGCAATTAACGGAAGTGCTTTCCGGGTATCACCACAAATATGCAGCAAGGTGAGAACGCCCTGTTCACGGAAAAAGCGGGTAAGATCCTGTTCATACGGTAAAACAAAACGGGCATACATTTCTGGCGAGATCAGGCTTCCCGATCCGAGACCTTCCCCTAACCAGACAAAGCGTGAGCCGGAACTGCATATCTCTTCAGCCTGTTTCAGTACCGTTTTATGACGACGGTCCAAGGATCGAGAAACGGTATCGGGACTGTCCAAAAGCTCCATCAGAAGATTCTGCACTCCAAATAAAAATGCTGTTTGAGAAAATGTTCCAGTAATAGCCGGTATTATTGCATGCGTGTTCCGGACAGTTTCAGGAATTGCCGCGTAAACAGCCAGCATGCCAGGATGAAATAATTCAGCAGATTCAATTCTTGGATCACTCAGATCGTTTATCTCCGTTTGTTTGATTGAAAGTACATCATTATCAGGGATGGCAAGCGTTAATGCATCATCAAGCAGATAGAGATTATCCTGTATATGTATAACTTGATTTTCCTGCAGGCACAGGTTGATGTACACCCCGTCGACAGGCAGTTTTTCTGCACATTCAGTCAGAACCTCTGCATGGAACATTGGATTCAGCTGCACTGACTGCAGGGTTTTCCCGCTGAATGCCGACGCGTAGGCAGCATCAATGAGAGGAAAGCAGGGAGTTCTGCCGGTGGGTTCTTTTAACAATGCACTTTCTATCAGTTGGTGGCTGCTTGATGACATTGCCGCTCCTTACAGGCAAAAAATATTTTAAATCACTTTATTATTTTATATAAAATCCTATATGTCAATTATATTATAAAAAAAAGCATAACTTAATGGAATTAATATATTATTTGTTGACAGATCAAGACGCCTGGGAATATAATTCATTATTCGCAAATCACGAGAAAAAGGAGTTATGTATGAAAAAAATTGGTTTTATTGTTGCTTTCCTGTTTCTAGCGGCAGGAATGGTGCTGTTTGCCGGCGGCAGTCAGGAACCGGCAGCTGCTTTCGATGCAGAAAAACCTTATGCCGGACAAACTGTTACTGCCCTCTATTTTTCTGCTACCTATGCTGATGCGGCTAAGGAATATGCTGCTGAATTCAAGGAATTGACCGGCATTACCTTGGAGGTTGTAGATTTCCCCTATATCACGCTGTATGAAAAAATGGGGCTGGCGTTGTCTACTGGGGACAAAACCTATGACATCGTAACCCCAGCCTGCCAATGGGACGGAGAATTTGCCCCGTATATGGTGGATCTTGCTCCCTATATAGAAAAGGATAATTGGGATCAGGAAGATATCATGGATAACCTCTGGGAGCAGTCAGGCAAATGGATGGGAAAAGTGATGGGTATTCCTTTTTCCAACACACCGCAGACACTGGCTTACCGGACAGATCTTATTGATGAGTTTCCGCAGAACTGGGATGAGTTCTTTGCAGTTTGTGATGAACTGCACGATCCAGCCAACGGCATGTATGCTTTAGCCATACCGGGAGTTAAGGAGCAGTTGAGCGGGCTATGGATGATGGTGCACTGGTCTCTTGGCGGTGCATGGGCTGATGAAGACTGGAATATGACTCTTGATGCTCCTGAAACCAGGGAAGCTCTTGAGATAGTAAAAAGATGGTTTGACTATGCCGACCCTGCTGCACCCTCCTGGGGGCTTCCGGAATCTGATGCTGCTTTCCTGCAGGGTAATGCGGCTATAGCTTTTTCCTGGCCAACTTTGACAATTGCTCCTAACGGCGATGATCCGGCAAAATCAAAAATCGTCGACAAATGGGCGGTATCTCCCATCCCATACGAAAAGAACGGGTATACTGTTCTCTCCTCCTGGGATATTGGAATTCCTGAAGCTGCAAAGAATAAAGATGCAGCTTGGGAATGGATCAAGTTTTATACCAGCAAGGAAAAGCAGCTGAAGAGCTTTACCGACTATTCAATTCTGCCTTCCAGAAATTCAGTCTGGGCCATGGATGAGGTGAAAGAATCGAAAATGTATCCGCATAAAGAAGCCTCAGATCGCGGAGCAATGATCTGGTGGAGAATCCCTGCTGGAACCATGGCAGAGACCTACGTCCGAGATGCTGTTGCAAATTATGTGACCGGCCAGTGGGATAAGGAACGGGCTGTAAGCTATATGGAAAACGGTATCGGGGACTTGCTTGAAGATTATCCGCCGGCCGAAGGGGTTAAGAATACCGGCAGGTAGTAGACCACGCCATGCACGGATTATAATTGATGATTCAGCTGCCGGGGCTGCCTGTCCAGAGAAGGGCAGGGGCTCCGGCTCTGCATAAGGGGCTGAGAGCTGACCAGTTCCGCAGATCGATACCGCAGAAAAAAGAAAATAAGTGTGCCCATCTGTACAAAGCTCTTATCAGGCTAGTATTATGCAATTATCAACGGTTCTTGTGAAAAATATGGGGCAATTACAGAAAATCTTCGATTGTTGAAATTGTCTTACTCAATCGACAACACTCAATGAACAGAGTGGAGAATAGAGAGAGCCGAAAGCTGTAACTGAATGAGGAGTTTGCATTATGCTTATATCGAGAAGCATCTCTCATGACAGAGCCGACAAAATCTATTCATGGCTCTTTTTATTACCGGTATTTGTTATCCTGCTCATAGCTGCTTTTATTCCGCTGGGGTATGGATTCGGTTTAAGTTTTTTTAAGTATAAGCTTAATCTCCAGCAAAGCCCGCTTTTTGTTGGTTTGGAGAACTATATTGACCTGTTTCGGGACGAGCTTTTCATGCAGTCCCTGAAAAACAATATTGCCTTTGCCTTAATGTCTGTAGCTATAGAAATCGTGATTGGAATTATTATTGCGATGCTGCTCTCGGATGATAATTCTTTTTCTCGTATTGCAACGACCTTCCTGCTTATTCCCATGATAATTGCTCCGGTTGCATCCGGAACCCTCTGGAAAATGATGCTTGACCGCACGTATGGAATAGTCAACTACCTATTGAGTTTTGTTGGGCTTCCGGCTGTATCCTGGCTGGCTGATTTTCGTATAGCCATATATACCATAGTTTTTGTAGATGCCTGGCAATTTATCCCGTTTGTTGCAATTCTGGTACTTTCGTCAATCAAATCAATCCCGAAAAGCTTTCTGGATGCTGCCCGGGTAGATGGTGCATCTCCTCTTAAGGTTTTTACCCGGATTGTGCTTCCCATTACAGCCCCTGTCATTATCATTGTGGCAATGGTTCGCTTTATAGATGCCTTCAAGGTATTTGACACCATCTTTGTCATGACCCAGGGAGGGCCGGGGAATGCTACAGAAATGCTTCCTACCTATATCTACCGACAAGGTATTAAATTTCTCAAAGTGGGATATTCCTCAGCTACAGCAATACTTTTTATTACGGTTATGTCCCTTATTGCCTGGCAGTTTATCCGTCTCCGCTCCAAGCAGCTGAGGAGGGTAGGGTAATGAAGCTGATAAAGCAAAGAACAGACTCCAGCAATTATCTCAGCAATTTTCTTGGATTTCCCACTCGGGTTGTTATCCTGATTCTAGCCTTGATAATGGTGCTGTTTCCTTTCTACTGGCTGATAACCAATGCGTTCAAGGTGGAGCAGGAGTATTTCGCCAGCCCTCCTGTGGTATTTCCGACAATAATCACCTTTCAGAACTTTATCGATGCGGTTGTCAAATATGAAATGTTCAAGGGGCTGGTAAATTCCGTCCTTATCGCGGTCGGGACAACAGTAACAACCAGTTTGTTTGGCAGTATGGCAGCGTATTCTCTTATCAATGGGGCATTGCCGAAAAGAATTAAAGGTGTTCTTGCCAGCTGGTTTCTTGTTCAGAAGATGTATCCGGCAATTGTGGTTGCTGTTCCCGTTTTTTACATTATCAGGACCCTGGGGCTGATGGACAGTATAACGGCTCTGGTGATCATGAACACCAGTTTCAATCTTCCATTGGTAATCCTGCTGATGATCGGGTTTTACCAGGAAGCTCCCTACGAAGTTGAAGAACAGAGCATGCTTGACGGCTGCAGCCTGGTTCAGAGATACCTCTATGTAACTACTCCTATGGTTAAATCCGGCTTGATTGCAACGGGCATGCTTACCTTTGTCTATAGTTGGAATGAATTTCTTTATGCGGTAATATTGACGGTAAACAAAGCAAAACCGCTTACCGTCATAATAGCCGGGTTTATTACCGACAAAGGACTGATCTGGGGACCGATGGCAGCTATGGGATGTGTAATCGTATTTCCGGTTCTCATTATCATGTGGCTTATGCAGCGGGATTTTATCAGCGGTATATCTGCCGGGGCTTTGAAAGGATAGCAGAAAACAAGGAAGTCTGACAAATGTTCACACAAGATGCATCACCCACAGACATTAAAGAGAGTAGGATGAGGGCAATCCTCAAGCAGATATTGAACCATAAGCGGATAACACGTAATCATCTTTGCAGTATTCTGCACCTCAGTCTTTCATCAGTTGCCAAATACGTTAAAGCACTCATAGACTCTGGATTTGTCAGGGAAACAGACCAGGGGGTTGCGACAGGGGGGAGAAAGTCCATCTATCTTGAGCTGAATCCTGCTGTAGGGACCAATATCACGATTGTGCTCAACAAAACCTATCTTGACGGAGCGCTCATCGATGTCCTTGGACGGGAAGTCGCCCGTTATTCAATGAAATTATTTCAGGGAATACCCAAGGATGATCTGCTTGAGAAGCTGTATGCATGTATTGATGAACTTATGAACAAATCCCGGGAGGATGGAAGGAAAATTTTCGGAATTGGAATAGCCCTCGGTGGATATATTGATCCTGAAAACGGCATATCTCACGAATATCTTTTTTCACGCGGTTGGTATGATGTGCCGCTGAGTCGAATGATTACCGAACGCTATCAGAGACCGTGTTTTCTGGTTAATGATGCAAATGCCATTGCCCTGACAGAAAAGTATTATGGAATGGGTATCGGTGTAAGCAATTTTCTTACCGTAATGCTTGGAGAAGGCATAGGTATGGGTATTTTCGTTAATGGTGAGATATATATGGGCAGCACCTACTATTCAGGTGAGTTCGGACATACTCAGACAGCCGAGGATGGCCAGCTCTGCTATTGCGGTCACACCGGATGTTTGGAGACAGTCAGCTCAAAGCAGTATATCATGCGGTACGCTCGAGAAGGCCTCTCTAAGGGGGTACATAGTGATGTCCTGAAATACAGCGGGTCCGATCTCGAACAGCTCGAACTTCGTCAATTGATAGATGCTGCGAATAACGGCGATAGATTTACCCGTAATTTATTTAATCAGATAGGGGGAGTTCTAGGGGCCAAGCTTTCTGACGTTGCCAATATTTTTAATCCGGAACTGATAATTCTTCGAGGTGAGGTGATAGACGGTAATCGTGTGCTGTTTGAAGCAATTGAGCGGGAGGTGAAAAATCTTACCCTGCGTCCTATCGCACAGGCCCTCAAGGTTCTCTATTCTGAAAAATTTGAAGATTCGCGTTTTAAGGGGATAGGCAGTTATATTCTGCTGAACTATTTTTTGTAGCTTACAAAGCATTTTCATAACCAAAACGTCGCTCTTGCTTTTTTGCAAGAGCCTCATGTGATTTCTCATTTGCTTGTTGAATTTTGGACGTCCAGATAGGAGGGTATTTATGCTTGAAATGTCGTCACGGGAGCGGGTTATGCGTGCTTTAAACCACAGAAAGCCTGACCGTACTCCTATTTTTGAATATGTTATGCATCCTGCGGTCGGTGAGGTGTTTATCGGCCGTTCATATCTTGAATATCAGGAAGAATCAGAACTTTGGCTGAGAGAGGCTGATGAGAGAGGGTTGGAGGATGCTGTAATGTCTTATGTCCAGGCTCGTCTGGATTTAGCTGAGTTTTTTGGCCATGATATGCTCTATATTGCTCCGAATCCGGTACCGGGGGAGGTAAACTACTACGATCCTCTCGAGGCGATTGGAAGTCGATTTATTCTCAGAAATGAGGGTTCTCCTGAGGAACGGCTTGCAGAACGAAATGAAAAAGTTCGGGAGTTGCTTCTTAAGAAACTTCCACAGGATTGCTTTCTGGTGTATCACTTTCTTCGGCAGGAGATGGATCGTCGTGGTCTGGATCTGCCCATCCTGGCGCCTGCTTATTTTCACGGAATCTGGACTGATACCGATCTTATGCAGACGATGTTGTTGGCACCTGATACTGCTGCAGATCATTTTTCTCTGGCAACTGAACGTGCTATGCATCTGATTGATGATTACTGCAGTTTGGGAATTGATCTTATTGGAATCGGCGGCGATTTTGCCGGAAACCGGATGCTCATTTCGGGAGAATGCTATAGGCAGTTCATCGTTCCCGAGGTTCGCAAATGTGCCGATTATATCAGATCAAAAGGCTCCTACTCCGTAAATGCAACTGATGGTAATATCTGGCCGGTCATCAATGATTTTCTGGTAGGCTGCGGCGTTGACTGTTATTTGGAAATAGATATGAAAGCCGGTATGGACCTTTGGAAGCTGAAAGCGCTTTACGGCAATGCAATAACTTTCCTCGGCAATATGGATTGCGGCGCCGTTCTTACTTTTGCTTCTCCGGAGGAAATTGCCGAAGTCACAGACGATATATTATCTGCCGGCTGCAGTGATACGATAGATGGCAACAGTAACGAAGGTGACAGTGATCAGGTTGGCGGAGGCCATATTTTTACTGCCAGCAATGCCATTATGGCCAGCGTTCCGGTCAACAACTATATGGCTATGGTCAAT
>JAIPFR010000041.1 GCA_021736525.1 Spirochaetia bacterium | reverse complement strand
TTCCCCGTGCGGCTGATGTACATTATGAAACTGGTTATGCGAAGCTCTCCAACAAGGCGAACTCCATACAGCGGGCAAATGCCGATGCCAAGGAGAAGATTTCGCAGTGGATAAGCACCACCGTGCAGAGTGTCGTTGTCAACTATACCAGTGATTTTGGATCCGGCGATGACCGTCAGTCATTTGAGGCCTTTGAATCTATATCCCGCCAGATCGCCAACAATTCGCTGGTAGGGGTTACGCAGGAAGGGCTCTGGGTTGATCAGGATAATGGAATCTGGGTTCTGGTTTCTATTCCTATCGAAAACACCCTCAAGGCTTTTGAGGCGGCGGAAGAGTCTTTCAAGACTAACGAGGCAGCTGCCTATGCCGAGTTCAAGATGGATGAAGCGCTCAAGATGCTCGAAGATTCTCTGAAGGAATAAGGCTTTCTCAGAAGTTTCAAGATGGAGTCCGGCAAGACTTTTTCCTGTCTGCCGGACTTTTTCGAGTCTGCCGGACTCCGGGTCCCGACTTCCCTTATAACTCCCAATCTAATCCTTTGACAGTTTATTTATTTTCAGTCGGTCATTATGTTCCCCATGGAATATATGACGAACTGTATGAGTGCTCTGACTATCGTTTGCCCGCAATCCTGTCAAATCGACTGTCCATGCATACGCTTATATCTGTCGTGACAAACTCGCCATCCAGGAACAGACTGAATATCGTGTTCGGTGACGGACAGGACTGAGCCTGCATCCTGGTTTCGAGCTTGACAGCCTTGAGAGGCAATTGCCGTTTTTCGGCGGTTTCAACGAGTGACTCTTTGACATGGTATTCAGAGTACGGACATCGGTTGGAATAATAAGCGACTATACCTGTTCGGTCCGGGCAGGTTCCGCTCTTCACCGCCTCGTTGAAACAGGGTTTGCTGTCGGATGGTTCAAAATCCATCGATAGAAGACTGAAACCCGAAGGGATGCTTTCAATAATGGTAAACCCTTGCCTCAGCATCCATTTCGCATCGTTCATGAAGTGATACTTCTTCGTACCGGCCACTGTCACAATACCTCTTTTACCCTCACGCTTTGCATCTTCCATCACACTTTTCAGCAAGGCTTTACCGTGTCCCTGGCCCTTGAACTTCCCTGAGACCCAGAAGCATCCGATCATCATATAGTCAGGCGCTGTTACCGGAACCCAGGCTTCCTCAGCAGGACCATATTCGATAAAAACCTTTGCCCGCTCATCAAGGCGGCGAAAAACGTATCCATTGTCGAATTCGACGGTCAGCCATTGCTTCTTCAATTCGTAACTTTCCGCACACTTTTTATCGGAAAAGGCACAGCAAATGTGCTCATCCCTGATGTTATCTTTTGTTAAAGTTATGTAGGCCATATTCCTCTCCTGCAATCCTGTTCAGCAGTTCAGCCAACTGCGCCTTCGTATAGGGTTTCGGGACGACCCCGCAGAAACCGTAATCCTGATAATTGGCCATTACGGGGTCATTTGAATAGCCGCTTGATACTACCGCTTTCACCTCTGGATCAATTGCAAGGAGCTCGGGTATCGCTGCCGCCCCTCCCATTCCGCCAGGAACAGTCAGATCGAGTATCACCAAAGTATAGGGGTTGTTTGCTTCATACGCTTCACGGTATCTGCGAATGGCTTCTGCCCCATCTGTCACGGTCTCGACCTCGTACCCCATCAGAGTAAGCATTCTCCCGACCATCGTCAGAATGGGTTCCTGGTCATCCATAACCAGGATCCTGCCATGTCCCCGGTGCTTTGGATGCCGTTGGACATCAGTCTCGGCTGTTTGTCTGGCAGCTGCCGGCAGATAAACACTGAAGACAGCTCCTTTTCCGACTTCTGAGTAAACGGTAATCAGTCCGCCGTGTCCCTTGACTATGGAATAGGCGGTTGCAAGTCCGAGCCCGCTACCTTTCTGCTTGGTAGTAAAGTAGGGATCGAAAATATTGGGGATATATGTTTCCTGAATACCGATACCGTGATCCTTTATTGCTATTCTAACGTACAGGCCGGGAACCAGCCGCAATTCGCTGCTGCCGGTTATTCTGATGTTCTCGCTTTGTACCGTGATGACACCGCCGTTGGGCATGGCTTGATCGGCATTAATAACCATATTACTGATGACTTGATTGATCTGTCCTGAATCCACCTCGGCGGTCCACAGATCTTCTGCAAGAGCGAAATTACACTTTGACCTGGTTCCGCTTGTAACGAATCTCGCTGATTCTTCCACTATCGTATTAATATTGCATACTTTTTTTATCGGTTTCCCGCCTTTTGCGAAAGTGAGCAGTTGGCGGGTCAGTGTCTGAGCCTGCTTTGTGCCCTGCAGGACTTCCGACAGGACGTCGAAAAGCTCATTATCTTTACTCAACAGGGATAAAGCAATTGATACGTTACCCATGAGAACACTCAAAAGGTTGTTGAAATCATGGGCAATCCCGCCTGCCAGCGTGCCGATCGATTCCATTTTCTGAGCCTGTAAAAGCTGCTTTTCCCATTGTTTTTTTTCGGTGATATCAAAGGAAACCCCGATTATTGATTCAATTTCCCCACACTCATTCATAACCGGGGTGCAGGAAGTATGTACTGGGAATACAGTCCCGTCACGGTTTTTTGCTGTATACTCTCCTGACCAGACCTGGCCTTTCTGCAAGGCTGCGATAATCTCGAGATTCAATCGGTTTGACTCCTCGGCGGCTATCAGTTCGGTAATTGTTTTGCCGGCGGTTTCCAGGGCAGTCCAACCGTATAGTTTTTCAGCAAAGGGGTTCCAGTAGGTAATATTCCCCTCCTTATCAGTTGCAATTACTGCCTGCTCTACGGCATTCAGTAGATTTGCCAGATAGTCGAGCCGTTCATTTGCTTCCTTGCGTTCCGTGATATCTCTGGTATTTGCTATCACCCCCATAATAGTGCCGTGTACGTCCTTGTACGGAAAATATGTAACGTCAACGAACCTTCTGCCCAATGTGGGGTAATGAAACCATTCCTGGTAATTGATAGTCTCACCCTTCATACATCTATCGAGTTCCGGTTTGACGTATAGTTCGTAATTATCTTTTCCAAGGTATTCGGATACTGTCATCCCTAAAAAATGTTCGCGTTTGACTCCGGAAAATTGCTCATACGCATCGTTGACAATGACATATCGATACTCTTTGTCAAGAAAAGAGATGCCATCAGGGGTTGAAGAAACAATGTCACGATATTTTCTCAGGTCTTCCTCATACGTTGGTTTTTTATCCATCTTCATCTCCTGGATTCTTATCCCTTGCCACTCATCACTTACCCGATGAATGGATAATAAAACAGGGTTTTTACACGAAATTTCGATAATAAAACACTGCCAGCTGAGTCCGGTCCCGCAGTCCGAGCTTATCAAGGATGGTACTCACATAATTACGCACCGTGCCCTCGCCCAGAAAAACCACTTCGCTTATCTCACGATTGGACAGCCCGTCGGCCACTTTCTCCAGAATGAGAAACTCACGGTCACTGAGTCCGAAATCCTGCGAACTTTTCTTTGTATCCTGAAGCATCATTCCAGACAGCTTTTCGGCTACGGCGTCTCCGAAAACCCGCTGTCCTGCGTATACGGCCAGCAGGGAGGGAACAATACTGTCATAATTCTGCTTCAGCAGATATCCTCCCGCGCCCATTTTAAGGGCTTCGATAATGTATTCATCATCCGAAAAGGTGGTCAGGAACAGAATCCCTGCAGATCGATCCATTGACAGGATTTTTTTTCCTGTCTCAATTCCGCTGATCCCCTTCATACGAATGTCCATAAGTATAATATCAGGCTTCATTCTGGCATACGAGACCAGCAACGCCTCGCCGCTGTTCTCGGTACTGCTGACTTCGAAGCGTTTGTCGGCACTGATAATGGTTTTAAGGGCTTCGGCAACCAGGGGATCGTCGTCAACAATGCATACACTTATCATCATGCTTCTCCCATTTTCGTTATGGTCTTCGGCAAGGTCTCGGGCAGGGCCTTCGGCAAGGTTTTAGGCAAGGTTATGAACAGGCAAAAACGCTTGTCAACATCGAGTCGGAACTGTCCCCCGAGAGATTCAACCCGCTCCTGCATATTTCGCAGACCGATTCCCCTGTTCAGCATATCATCAAGCTGCTTTCTACTCCTGCTCCTGCTCCCTGGGTCTTCCTTGACTCCATCATTCTCAATATGGAGCTGGTAAAAGCCGGGATGCTCCCTGAGTCGCAGGACAAGCTCGCTGGCTTCCGAATGCTTCATGGTGTTCGACAGCGATTCCTTGACAATCGATAGTATCGAGTATCTATGCTCTTTCCCGGGCTCGGAGTAGATATCGATGCTGCAGGAGGCCCTGCAGAAGCTGAACTCATCGATAAGGCGCTGAAGATGGTGTTCGAGGCTGACCGATGTCTCATGCAGCTGATGCACACTCTCGCGCACACTGCTCATGGCCTGATTAAGGGTAGCCTGCAGCTGATCGATCAGTCGGGAATCGCCGGAGCCGCCTGTGCTATCGGTATCCGCTGTGGCGGCATCGGTATCGGAGGCATCTGACGCGGCGGCCGGAGCGGCTGACAGGGCTGCGGTTTTCAGGGCCGCTGTCTGGAGCAGGGCGCTGGAGAGCAGGTGTCCGACATTGTCGTGGATGTCCCGGGCAATGCGGTTTCTTTCATTCATGGTTGCCAGATGAATCTCTGCATCCTGCTGTTCCAGCAGCAGCTGCTGCCTGCTTTCCAGGCGGCCATGCAGGAGTCTGGATTCATCCTGCAGGCTGAAGTACTTGCTGAGGAGCTTCTGCACTGTCAGGCTCCGTCTCTGCAGCAGAATCGCCAGGCCGCAGGCAGCTGCGGAGAAAAGAAGGGTTATGAGCCCAAGATACGCAAAAGAATAATACCATGGCAGCAGCAGGAGTACGAGCCAGCGCCAATGTCCGGTGCGGCAGGAACTGTAGACCAGAACCGGGGCAAACAGGCACAGGAGAGGAAACGGGAAGCAAAGAGCAGCGAAGAGCAGCTGCAGTCCCAGCTGCAGGGTTTTGCGTTCTGTATATAGCTGAAAAGCAAGAATTGCTGCGGCAATGAGAAACGGGGTAACCAGCAGGGTGTCCGGGAAAAACGCAAACGCCGCAATGAGACAAAGCAGCAGGAGCATTCCTGAATCTGTCAGCTCGCGGACAAGCTGCATAATTAACCTCCTGGCAGTACCGGGGATCAAGAATATGATAATTGTCACTTCAGAAAGTGAGCAGCGACACTAACCAGTATAGCAATTCCTGCGTATATTGAAAGAGAAAAAAAAGTAAAACAATAAACGTAAAACAAGGAGCGGCTATGATAATCCGAGTAAAGGAACTTGTAAAACGCTACGGCGACCTGCAGGCCCTGGACAATCTTTCCTTCAATGTGCAGAAGGGGGAAATTTTCGGTCTGCTGGGCCCGAACGGATCCGGCAAAACAACCGCCATAAACTGTATCCTCTCCCTGCTGAAATACGACAAAGGGGAGATCGAAGTGTTCGGCAAGCCGATGAGTCCGGACAGCTACAGCAGTAAGCGTAAAATCGGTGTCGTTATGCAGGAGGTCGCTGTCTTCGAGGTACTGACCGTGCGTGAGAACATTGACTACTTCTGCGGTCTGTATGTGCAGGATGCCGAAAGGCGAAAACACCTTGTTCAGGAGGCTATTGAATTCACCGGGCTTGAAGGTTTCGAGAACTTTGTGCCGAAGAAGCTCAGCGGCGGCTTGCTGAGGCGGCTGAATATTGCCTGCGGTATAGCTCACAAACCTGAACTTATCTTTATGGATGAGCCGACTGTGGCCGTTGACCCGCAAAGCAGACACAGGATACTCGAGGGAATCTGCGAACTGAACCGTCAGGGAGCAACGATTATCTATACCTCCCATTACATGGAAGAAGTTGAGCAGATCTGCTCACGCATTATGATTCTTGACCACGGCAAGGAGATCGCCTCCGGGTCTAAGGAAGCCTTGAAAGCGATGATAGACCTGGGAGAGAAAAACAGCTTCGAGGTCTACGATATCAGCGATGAACAGCTGATGAAACTCCGGAATATCCCGGAAGTTGCTGAGGTTAGCTACCGTGATAACATGCTGCTCATCAAATCCCACAAGGGAAGCAATATTCTCGAACGTCTGCTCAGCTTTTTCAAGCAGGAATCCTTACCCTTCGGCCGTATTTATTCCGAACAGCCTACCTTGAATGATGTATTTCTGGAGATGACCGGCCGGGAGCTTCGTGATAAGGCGACAGGACAAGGAGTTCAGACATGATTGAGCGCATTTTTCTCTACCGGCTTAAAACAATACTCCGGGACAAGGAAATGGTTTTCTGGACCATTTTTTTCCCGATTCTGCTGGCAAGTCTGTTCAGGATTGCTTTTGCAAATCTCGGCCAGACTGCTGAGATTTTCCCGATCCCGACGGCGGTGGTGGACAATGAAGCTTTTCAGGCAGACAGTGCATTTCGTGAAATGCTGGCAGCTGTGTCAGTCGATTCCGGAGACAGCGAGGCTTTACTGGATCTGAGCCGCGTCTCCCGGGAGGAGGCAGAAGAACTGCTGCTTGACGGCAGTATCTACGGATTCATCGTGCCGGGTGTCGAATTGCAGCTTATCGTTGATGAATCTGGCCTGCACCAGAGCATTCTCGGGCTTTTGCTTGACCAGTACCTTCAGACCTCTTCCACTGCCGGTACAGTTCTTTCCCGCAATCCTGCGGCGGCGGAAGATTTCATGAGAGAATTGGAACAGCGGACAAGCTATATCCGTACGGAAGCCCTTGGGAAAAACAGTCCGGACAGGCTCTTTGTCTTCTACTTTGCCTTGCTGGCTATGGCATGCTTTTACGGCGGTTACTACGGTCTTATCGAGGCTATTGATATTCAGGGCAATCTCAGCCCCCGGGCAGCCCGCATCAACATGTCCCCGATTCACAAGCTGAAGGCTCTGCTAGCCAGCAGCAGCGCTGCGGTGTGTATTCATCTCTGCAGTCAGATGGTACTCCTGGCCTTTATGCATGTAATCCTTAAGGTTCGTTTCGGGGCGCAGCTGCCGCTGGTAATTCTTGCAACCCTTGTCGGGAGCACCCTCAGCATAGCTCTCGGTATCTTCATCGGTACCGTTGTCCGCGGTAGTGAAAACTTTAAGAGCGGCATCGTGACTGCCGTCAGCATGATCGGGGCCCTTTTTGCCGGTCTCATGCTCCCGGAGCTGAAGTATATCGTTTCTGAACGGTTCCCGCTGATAAACAGAATCAACCCGGTAAATCTTCTGGCAGATGCCTACTATGCCCTGTACTTTTTCGAAGGCTTCAGCCGCTATTCGCAGAATCTGCTTATCCTGCTGCTTTTTACCGTTTTCTTTACAGCAGCTTCTTATTTCTTCATGAGGAGACGGAACTATGACAGTCTATAAACTCAGCCTGAAGGTTATGAAAAGTAATATTGGCCCGATGACCTTGTTTCTCGGTATATTTATCGGTATCTCCCTGCTGGCAGCCAGCTCAGGCGGAAATACTGCGGAACAGCTATTTACCAGATCCAGGGTGCCGATCGCGTTTATCGCTGAAGAATCCAGTCCGCTTGTTGCCGGACTGAGAACTGAAGTAGAGAAGATCGCTGAAATACAGCCATATGATGATGATAGCGAGACCCTGCAGGAAGCCATTTTCTACAACCGGATCAGCCATATCATCCGGATTCCGTCCGGTTTTACCCGGGCCTTCCTCTCTGGTGAGGAAGCTGAGGTGATCACCTATACCGGGCAGAGCGAAGGCAGGGCAATGTACGTTGACCTGGCGGTGGAAAACTATCTGAATACCTTACGTCTCTACAGGATTTTCACACCCGATATGCCTCTGGAAGAGATGATCAGCCATGTCCACAGGGATCTCGAGCAGAGCAGCGAAATCAGGATCTATACCGATACTGCTGCATCGGAGAGCCTCACGGTTGATCCGAGAGAGAACTATTTCAATTATATGGTTTTCTTCAATTATCAGGCCTACTCGCTGTTTGCCATCCTGATTCTGGGCATCAGCAGCAACCTCCTGGTCTTCAATTCCCGACTGATCCGGATGCGTCAGGTCTGCTCCCCTCTCAGTTCCCGGAAGCAGAGCCTTCAGTTGTTTCTGGCGAACTTCGCCTTTGCTCTTTTCTGCTGGATGCTGATGAATGGAATTTCCTTGATATTCATTCCCGAGCTCTTAGGAACCAGCAGGATGTATCTGCTGATAGCAAACTCCTTTTTCCTGTGTTTCTGGGCCTCAAGCATAAGCTTCTTTGTTGCTCATCTGACAAAAAGCAGGAATGCAATCTCTGCTATTACCAATGTGATTGCTCTGGGTACCAGTTTTCTGGCCGGCGTTTTCGTACCCCAGTATCTTCTTGGATCGGCGGTTCTCAGAGTTGCCAGCTTCACGCCAACCTACTGGTTTGTTCTGGCAAATTCCCAGATTGCGGGAGCGGGGGGCACCGTGCGCAGTTTCAGCAGCCTGGCAAGCCAGAAGGACCTTCTGGCATCGTTCGGTATACAGATCATTTTCGGGCTTACGTTCCTTGCCATCGCCCTGGTGCTGAGAAAAAAACAGGCCCTGGCTGCGGCCTGATTGCCTGAGTCTGCGAGTGCGGATGAGTGTGCGTCTGCGGATGAGTGTGCGTCTGCGGATGAGTGTGCGTCTGCGGATGAGTCTGCGTCTGCGGATGAGTCTGCGTCTGGGCGTGAGTGTACGTCTGGTTAAATCAATTCTGTATTGAGAAAGCTGAACTGATCAGGTCTGTGACTGCTTCGATCTCCTGCTCCCTTGTTTTTGAAGACCAGTGGACAATGCCTTCAGCGGCAACTGTGCCCCCGTGGGACTCTACAGCCGCTTTCATCCGCCGCAGAGCACTGCTGCCTCCTGTCCAGTTGTTGTTGAAATGCTTGGTAACAAGCAGGGCCGTCTTTTTGCCATCCAGGCTGGATAGCTGCTGCAGGTAGGCCTTCATTACCGAACTGAGGGCAAAGGCTTGAACCTGCCCGGCCAGAACCAGCCCATCATACGCACTGGCGTCGGGTACAGAGACTAAATTGACCGGTTTTTTACCCTTTTCTGCAGGGACCTCTGCAATTATTTCTTCTATCTGCACAGAATGTCCCGATTCTGCAAGCTTTTCTTTTAATACCACTGCTGTACTACGGGTATTGCCGGTCTGGGAATAGAGAATAATACCGATTTTCATATCTGACTCCTGTTTCTTTTCTAAGCTCTATTTATCTTTCTTTGAATAAAAATCTTCAGGAAGCAAATCCATCAGGTACATATCATAGGTTATTCTGTTTCTTATAAGTGCATTTCTTCTCTTTCCAATCATTTTAAACCCGACGGATTCATAGCTCCGTTTTGCCCGCTCATTAAAAGCATAGACACGGAGCATGATGTTATGTAAATTCAAAACGGAAAATGCATAATCTATCAGCAAAGAAAGCGCTTCTCTGCCATATCCTTTTCCTAAGTACTGCTTATCTCCAATGAATATCCCTATCTCTGCTGTCCTATGTAAATGATCAATATTAATCAAACCGCAATTGCCTATCAGT
This sequence comes from Spirochaetia bacterium, assembly GCA_021736525.1. Lineage (GTDB taxonomy): Bacteria > Spirochaetota > Spirochaetia > JABMQR01 > JABMQR01 > M55B182. The sequence goes on along the minus strand of JAIPFR010000041.1, from coordinate 331 downwards.
GAATCATTCTGTTTTGCAACTATTGCATAATTATGCTCTTTTGATAGACGAGAAAGAGCTTCTTTTTCAGCAGGCAAAGATATTTGCATGGATGCCAGTGTCAGATACTGAGTAATCTCATAATCATTCAGCCATTCTGTATACTTTTCCGCGTCTTCCACACTTATGGGTGACAGATAGCATTTTTCGCCTATCATTTTTTTGAAGTACATTCTGACTCCTCCGCATTACATGCTCAACATTTTTGAAAATTGGCTCATTATACCCCGTTTTTTTCGGTAAGGGTAAGGTTTTTTTTAATAGGACTGTTTTTTACTGTGCGTGAAGACTA
>JAIPFR010000040.1 GCA_021736525.1 Spirochaetia bacterium | reverse complement strand
GCTGTTGCCGGAGGAAGCCAGGAAGCTGAAACTGTATCCGGCAAAGAGACTGTCGTGTGGCAGAATTTCTTGTCGGCAGAAAAAGCCTTCGCTCCTGTCATTGATGAAATGATCGGACTCTTTGAGAGCAAAAACGAAGGCGTGGAAATCGAAATAGTGGAACTCCCGTACGAGCAGACCTTGCAGCAGACCATCATATCGGCATCAGCCGACAGCATGGCCGATGTAGTGCTGCTGGTTCCCCAATGGGTACCGCCGCTGGTAGAGTTGAACAGCCTCGAACCGCTGGACTCCTATTTCTCCTCCTCGGATCTTGCCGATATCCCCAATGCGGCGTATGATTCAGGTGTTGTGAAAGGCAAAACCTACAGCGTTCCCGCATTGCTCAATGTCGTCCTCGTATGGGCATGGAAGCCTCTGCTCGAGCAGGCTGGACTCCCTCCTGTGGTACCGCAGACCTGGGAAGAATTCAAAACCGCATCGAAAAAAGTAGCCGCCTTGGGAGACGATGTCTACGGATTTGCTGCACGAACAAACAACACGGGCAATTCCGCCTTCTGGATGTTTCCCGTTATCTGGGGACACGGCGGACAGTTTGAAGACGGCACCGGTAAGATTATACTGGATCAGGGAGAAGGCTATGGTGAAGCTCTCTCCTGGTATCGGGACCTCGTTTCAACCGGACAGTCGCCGAATGCCCAAGGGGTAAGAGAACTTCGCAACATATTTGCCCAGGGACAGATCGGATTCCTGCTGGACGTCAGCACCGCCATAGGAACCTTCAGGAGCGTCAGTGAAAGAGGAACAGCAATCGACGACGATATCGTTGCCGGTCTGATCCCGAAAGCAGCCGATGGGAACAGATATGGAATCGGTAATGACAACGTATACGCGGTATCAGCTGGATCGAAAGTGAAGGAGAGTGCAGCGGAGTTCATCAAATTCATGACGCAGGACCCCGAGGCGACGAAAATATTCTACCAGAAATCCGGAGCATTCCCGACCTACCGCTCGCTTTATGACGACCCGGACTATGCTGCAGAACCGTTCTTTGCAGAGATTGCTGAAATGGCAGAGTTCGGAACCTCCAACCCCTCGAAAAACCCGAAATTCGGGCAGGCCCTCGATGTCATGGCCAATGCCATGCAGGAAGCAATACTGGGCGGAGAAGTTGATCATATAGTCAGTAAAACTGCTGAACAGGTAAGAGATATCTACGGACAGTAATGAGTAACAAAAAAGAAGAGAGGGCAGGGGTGGTAATGGCAGTATCCTGCTCTCTCTTCCCGATCTCTCAGCTCCTATATCAATAGTTCAGGAAGCGAAGCCATGATGAAAACCGGACAACGAACTTTGCACTTACAAAATAGTCGACGCGCTCTGCGCTTACGGAGCAGCCTTTTCCCCTACCTGCTGCTGCTGCCGGGATTTGCAATCAGCGGAATAGTGATCGTATATCCTTTGCTCAACGGTATTTATATGGGGTTTACCGACTTCTCGCTTATCAATCAGACCTATACATTCAATGAACTGCACAACTTTGTCCAAATATTTACCAAACCCATGTACCGGCTGGTCTTTTTCAACTCGATCTTCATCGTCTTTGTATCAGTCTTCTGGCAGCTCTTCTTCGGACTTGTGCTGGCGCTCCTGGTCGACTCGAAAATCCCGGGAGAGAAGATCTTCCGCAGCACAATTTTTATTATCTGGATAATACCGATGATGGTCGTGACCCTGCTGTTTTTTGTAATCTTCAATACCGAGTATGGGATCTTCAACCATCTCATGAATCGCCTCCACTTGATCAGCCGCAATGTAGCCTGGTTGGGAGAACGCTGGCCGGCTCGTATCGCGCTTATTATCACCTATTCATGGAGAGGAATTCCTTTCTTTATGGTACTGCTTCTTGCCGCACTTCAGACCGTGCCTCAGGAACTGGTCGAAGCCGCACGTATTGACGGGGCTCGGGACTGGCACCTCTTTCGCTTTATAACTATCCCTTTTATCATGCCGATAGCCGTACTTGCCTGCCTTCTCTCTTCAATCGCGCTATTTCAGGATATTACCGCTACCTTTATCATGACCAACGGCGGACCGGTATATGCGACAACAACCGTAGGACTTTTTATCTATAAGGAAGCCTTTCAGAACTTTCAGATGGGCCAGGCATCCGCCGTTGGCACCATATGGCTCTTCTTTATGGTACTGCTGGCATTCCTCTATGTGAAAGTGGTTTCCAGAAATACCGCATCAAACTGGTAGCATGCTATGAACAAAAAAAGACAAAAAACCATCCTGACCTTCTGCCTGACTCTTATTATTGTAGCCGTCCTCATATTTCCTATATTCTGGATGGTGAAAATATCGCTTACGCCGAAGGCCGAGCTTTTTACCAAACCGCCGCGGCTGACCGTATCAAAACTCAACTATGCCAGCTATCTTGATATATTCACTCAGCAGAAGTTCCTGCGCTACTACCTCAACAGCATTATTGTTGCCGGAATGACCGTGCTGATCTGCAGTCTCACCAGTATTTTCTCAGCCTATTCATTCTCCCGGTTCGAATACAGAGGCAAACGCCTGCTGATGATATTTTCTCTCACATCTCAGATGTTTCCAGCCGCCCTTCTCATTCTCACCCTTTACATCTTCTACCAGCGTAACGGACTGATAAACACCTATTTCGGTATCGCGCTTGCCCACTCGAGCTTCGCCCTTCCCCTGTCGATCTGGATAATAAAATCCTATTTCGATACCATACCCCGGGAGCTCGAAGATTCAGCGAAAATTGACGGCATCGGTAAAATGAGAACCCTCTCCGCTATCATTATCCCGCTGAGCACCCCCGGAATCATAGCTGCAACAATCTATATCTTCATATTCTCATGGAATGATTTTATTTTCGGGCTTACCCTGGCAACCAAGGATGCCTATCGTATCCTTGCTCCGGGAATAACCCTTACTTTTCTCGGACAGTTCGAATACCTCTGGAGTGAAATGATGGCAGCATCGATTCTCATCTCACTTCCGGAAGTATTGGCGTTTCTATTCCTGCAAAAATATTTTGTCAAAGGACTAACAGCGGGAGCGGTAAAACAGTGAAAAATGAAACCAGACATAAATACCGGACTACTCGGAAGAATCAGCAAAACCAGCAAAACCAGCAAAACCAGCAAAACCAGCCTAATATATTGGTGATTATGGCCGATCAGCTGCGCTACGACTGCATGAGGGTCCATGGAAATCAACTCATCCAGACCCCGCATCTTGATGCTCTGGCAGCTGAATCAGCAGACATGCGAAACTGCTTTGTGCAGGCGCCGGTATGCGTGCCCTCTCGACAGACCTACTTTACCGGGCGCTATCCCCATTCCCACAAAAACCGGGTAAACTATACCCCGCTTGATGAAAGAGAAATCCTTATGCAGGCTCGCCTCAAAGCAGCCGGATATGATACCGCCTTTGTCGGCAAGCTGCATTACTGGCCCCCGACGAGAGAGCACGGCCTGAAAAGCGGCTTTAACCATGGCCGCATTCATGATGCCGCCGATACCGACCAATGGTCCGATTACTACTGCTGGCTGAAGGAACAGGCCCCGGAGTATGCCGCCGATTACCGTGCCTGCATGCCGACACCTCAGAGCAATCCATTTACCAGCCGTATTCCGCAGGAGTATCACGAGACCACCTGGTGCGGTCAGGAGACCCGGCGGATGCTGAAGGAACGGCTCTCAAAAGACAAGCCTTTCTTTCTTTTCTCATCCTACTGGAGACCCCACTCGCCCTTTGAGGTACCCGAACCCTGGGCATCCATGTACAATGATGCAGATATTCCGCTTCCGCAGGAGGAAACCCTGACAACCCTCGGCAGACTACCGCTTCCGGTACAGCGTCTGATTTTCAGAGAGCCCAGACCGGCCCATGAAATTGATCGAGAGACCTTGCAGTGGATGTACCGTTCCTACTATGCTTCAGTAAGCCAGATAGATCATGAAGTAGGCCTCACCCTGCAAACCCTTGATGAGCTCGGGCTTAAGGAACAGACGATCGTGGTCTTTGTCAGCGACCATGGCGATTTTCTCGGTGAGCACGGCATTATGGGGAAAAATGCCTTCTATGATTCTGCAGTGCATGTACCCCTGATGATCCGCTATCCCGGACATGTGAAACCGTCAGCCTATCAGGATCTTGTTGAATCGACCGATTTTCTCAGCACCATCTTCGATCTCATAGGTCTTGAAGTGCCCTACAGCAATCAGGGACGCAGCTATGCTCGCCTGATTTCTGGGGGACGTATTGGAGCTGCCTACAGGGAGCGCAGCTGCGTATTTGCCGAAAATATTATCCCTGAAGTTATTAATGATGCGGAACATGACTACCCCTATATACAAGGGAAAGGGGTAGGGGGGATCGAGCATCCTGATGCTAAAATGATTCGGACAGAACGGTGGAAATATGTATACTATGTAGGATATGGTGAAGAACTGTATGATTTGGAAAATGATCCTGAAGAAAAGACCAACATTGCTGGTGATAGCCGCTTTCTGCATCAGGTTAGAGAATTCCGGGATACCCTGTTGGATTGGCTGATAACAGCAGATGAAAGCGACCAGATTGCACCTCGCTGGATGCTGTGATGGAGAGCGAATTGGCAGCAGCTTGCTGATAATAATGGTTTGGGGAAGTGAACATGAGTTTGACAATATTTGATATCGCAAAAGAGGCCGGAGTATCAACCACTACCATATCCCGGGTGCTCGCAGGCTCCTCCAAGGTGAAAAATTCTACCCGGGAAAAAGTTCTGCGAGTAATAGAAAAGCATCATTATGAACCCAGCGAAGTTGCCAGAAACCTCACCGCCAGGAAGACAAATACCATCGGTCTGATAATTGACGAAATATCCAATCCATTTTTTGTCGATATCGCAAGTGCTGTGGAAGAGATCCTGCAGACCAGAAATTTCATGCTCATGCTCTCCAGCTCACAGTGGAAAGAGGAGCGGGAATTTTCCATTGTAAGAAACATGATCCGGCAGCGAGTAGAAGGTCTGCTTATTGCGCCCATCAACCCGGATTCCCCAGCCGTCGATTTTCTCGATAAAAGAAACATTCCCTTTGTCCTCCTTAACTCCTACAGCACGAAGTTTTCAGCTGACTGCGTCACAACCGATAACATAGCCGGCGGATACCTTGCCGGCAGCCACCTGGTAAAACAGGATATAGAACAGCTGCTGTTGATAACCGGCTATACCCATCAAAGTATTGACGATCGTGTCGAAGGATTTTATGCGGCTGTCAGTGAAGCAAAGAACCGGAGCCTTTCCGTCAGCCGCTACGAAAATATAAACACCTATAAGGACGGATACTCACTTGCCACCATTCTTATGGTGAGAAACTCCATCAGCACCAAAAAGAGCGGTATCTTTGTTACCAATGACAATGTCGCCATGGGGCTTCTGGATGGACTTCTGGAACAGCGGGTTCAGGTACCGGAAACCGTTCAGCTCGTAGGTTATGACAATATCGACTTTGCCGCCAGATATAAAATCCCGCTGACAACGGTAAGTCAGTCAAGAAACGAGATGGGAAAAATTGCCGCCCTCGAACTATTGGCGAAAATAGAGAACCACGGGAAAGAACAACGGGTTCTCAAACTGCCCCCGAAACTCATAATCCGGCAGTCTACCAGAGGGGAAAACCCGTAGACATGAAGCAAGAAGGAGATAACATCTGATGAGCGAAACCCTCAAACTTCTCCCCGATGATACCGATATAGCGATTGCCGTTTTGGGAGATGTCTGCCTGGATCTCTATTATTTTATTACCCAGGATTATGCGGAATATTCGGTAGAAACAGGACTGAAAACCCGGACCGTTCAAAATTTTTCTCATGAGCTAGGCGGGGCCGGTAATGTGGCTGTCAATTGCAGACGGCTCGGAGCCAGAAAAGTAGATGTGTATGGAATAATCGGAGACGATCCCTACGGGGAGATGGTGCGACGCATATTCGCCGCAGAAGCCGTCGGTACAAAAGGCCTGCTCGTTCAGAATGATCAGTGGGCAACTCATGTCTATCATAAAGTATACCATGATGGGGTTGAGCTGCCCAGATATGACATCGGAAATTTCAATCTCCCGCAGGATCGCATAATAGATGAACTTATGGAGGAGCTGTCTTCCCATATCAGCCAATATCAGGTAGTCATTATTAACGAACAGGTACTGCATGGAATGCACGGAAGCAGACTCCTGAAGCGACTGAATGCTCTGATTGAGCAGTATGCCGATTCTATCATCTGGCTGACAGACTGCAGGAAGATGAACGATCTCTACAGGAACACTATTCGAAAACTAAATCTATATGAGGCCCGGGAGCTGTACCAGAGCATGACAGCCGGTACTGCCTGGCAGCTGCAGCCCTCTTCCCCGCAAGAGCTGACCCCGCAGAGCAGCCGGGAGAGCTTTAGCGAAGCATCTGTTCCCTCTCCCGATAAGCTGATCCAGTGGCTCCATGATCGTTGGAAAAGACCGGTAGTGCTGACCCTGGGCAAGGAGGGGGTACTTGTCCATGACGGCCGGAAACTTACAGCAATACCTGGCCTGCACATCATTCAACAGATTGACACCGTTGGTGCCGGCGATGCTTTTATAGCGGGCCTGGCCGTAGGATGCGGCAACGGCGCTGCCCTGCCGCAAGCATGTGAGCTCGGCAACTTCTCTGCCGGGGTCAGCATCCAGCAGCTATATCAAACCGGGCATCCATCCATAAATGCCGTAAACGCCCTCATAAAGGACCCCGATTATCGATATAACCCCAGCATTGCAGACGATATACGGTATGCTCAATACCTCCACGGAACAGATATCGAAATCATCAGTCCCGAACGAAAGGGAGTATACCCCAACCGCTTTCCTGAATCCGTGATTTTTGACCATGACGGAACCATCTCGACACTGAGGTACGGTTGGGAATCAGTTATGCGGGAAATGATGATAGAAAGTATCGCAGGGAAGGATTTCAGCACGCTGCCGGTTGAAAAACTAGCGCAGATAGCCGTCCAGGTTGATGAACTTATAGAAAAAACCACTGGAGTTCAGACCTTGATCCAGATGTATGAGCTGGTAAAGCTGATCCGGCACCATCCATTTGTCCCGGCGGAGGATATCTTAAAGCCGGCAGAATACAAGGAAATCTATAATCGACGGCTGCTTGATCATATTGCTGTAAAAGTTGAGCGTATCCAGTCCGGGCACCTGTCGGTAGCTGACGTAACCCTGAAGGGTGTTGTCGCATTCCTTCACAAACTGCATAACAGCGGAACCAGACTGTACATGGCCAGCGGAACCGATGAGGCTGATGTGATTAAGGAGGCTGAGCTGCTGGGCTATGCAGAGCTCTTCAACGGCGGTATTTTTGGATCTACCGGTAATATCAGTACTGATCCAAAACGGGAGGTTATCCGGCGAATTCTGGAGACCGTCGACCATGATGGGACATTGAGGCCCGATCAGTGCATCATGTTTGGTGACGGACCGGTAGAAATCCGTGAAGCAAAAAAACACGGGATCCCCGCAGTGGGGCTTGTCAGCGATGAACTGCAGCGGTATGGCATTAATAAGAAAAAACGTTCCCGGCTGGTTCTGGCTGGAGCTGATATCCTGATCCCTGATTTTTCCTGGATACCGGAACTCGGCAGTTGGATAGGATGGAGTCGATGAATACCGAATGGCTGTTTGATCGCTCGAAAATTGTTTTTTCGCCCTTGTCTGAACGCGCTAACCGGGTAGACATAGTGAAGAGCATGGTCGATTTTACCCTTCCCCCCGAACCGGTTCCAGAGATGCTCCAGCGTAAAGTTTCTCTAGCCGCAGAGGAAATAATCAGGGCGAGAAAACGGGGGGCGGCTGTTGTCTGCGCCTTCGGTGCGCATGCGGTGAAAAACGGGTTGGGCCCCCTTCTCGGGGAGTTTGCCCGTAGGGGCTGGTTTACCCACCTCGCTACAAATGGAGCCGGTATTATTCACGACTGGGAGTTTGCATATCAGGGAATGAGCTCAGAGAATGTCAAAGAAAATGTTCAGGTGGGGAAATTTGGTACGTGGGAAGAGACCGGCTATTATATTAATCTTGCGCTTGCTGTTGGTGCCTATGAGGGGCGAGGCTATGGAGAGTCGATCGGAGCCTTCATAACCCGGAACGGACTGAACATCCCCCCCAGGGAGGAGTTGCTGGATGCTATCGGTGCTGCGGCAGGCATGGAATCAGCCTCGGTTTCTGGATCCGCTGAAATGGAACGTCTCGGCAGCCTGCACCCTTTGCGAAGGTGCGCCGCCGCGGCGGATCTCCTCGAAATCGTAACAAGCCTGCAGATACCAGAAGGATTTCTGGAAGCAGTTCACCCCTATGCTCACTTTAGCGTACAGAAAATGGCTTACCTGGCAGAGGTTCCTTTCACCAGCCACCCCATGTTCGGGCATGATATTATCTACACTCATGCGGCCAATCGAGGAGCTGCCGTAGGACGTACCGGGGAACTCGACTTTCTTGCCTTTGCGCATAGTATTTCTCATCTGGAAGGTGGCGTCTATTTTTCCGTAGGATCAGCAGTAATGTCTCCTATGATATTTGAGAAATCCCTCTCCATGGCCCGTAATGTACTGCTTCAGCAGGAGAAAACGCTCACAGACTGCGGTATCCATGTCGTTGACCTTCAGGGGGAAACCTGGGATTGGAGCCGAGGAGAACCGCCCGCTGACAATCCAGCCTATTACTTACGGTTTATGAAATCCTTCAGCCGCATGGGCTGTCGCACAGACTATACAGCTGCCGACAACCGCAGCTATCTTCTCGGCCTGTTCCACGAGCTGGAGCGGAAAAGTATCACCTGAAACGATGCCGCGCCTGAAAAGGTGCCAAGAAAAGGTGCCATGCCAAAAAAAGGTGCCAGACATTGTATTGCCGCTCAAAATGTATATCCCCAATGAAGTGAAAGGAATTGAACAATGACAGGAAGAGAAAGAATCAACCTGGCCGTACAGCATAAAGAAACAGATCGCGTTCCTATTGATTGCGGAGCAATCAGATCATCGGGAATTGCAGCCCAAGCCTATGTAGCTTTGTTGAAATCCCTGCAAATTGAAGAACCGGTACGAATGTTTGACTTCCAGCAGCAGCTCGCATATCCCGGCAAGAAAATTCGTGAACGTTTTCATATTGATGCCGTTAACGCAGGGCAGGGGTTCCTGCTGAATGATGCCGACTGGAAACCTTGGGTCCTGAACAATGGAGATCCATGCAAAATACCTGCCTACCTGAATTTAGAGCAAGACAAAGATGGAACCGTACGGCTTAACACTGCATCAGGTTTGAACGTGGGAGTGAAGACCAGGAACTCATTGTATACAAATCAGACATACTGGCCGTATGGCGATTTACCAGCAATTCCAGAACAACTGCATCAGAAAGACCTCCAGAGCCATCTCTGGTCAGTACCCTGTTCGCCTTTTCATTTAGACATCGATAACGAGAGTCAATACCGGAAGTTTCTCCAAGGGCTGAAGCAGTTTTATCAGAATACAGAAGAAGCTGTAACTTTGTCACTGGGATTCAGCCTGTTCGAAGTCGGATCGTTCCTCCGGAAGCTGGAAAACTTTCTTGTCGATATTTATACCGACCGCAGAGGAACTGAACGTCTGTTGGATTACCTGCTGGATATCTATATGAGAAAGCTTGATCGCATGCTTCCCGATATCAGCGATTCAGTTGATATAATCACTTTTGGTGATGATCTGGGAACTCAGGACAACTTATGGATTGCCCCTGAGCTTGTAGAGGAACTGTTCATACCGCGCTACAAAAAAATGTGGGATTATGTTCACAGTAACAGCGACTGCAAAGTATTCCTCCACTCTTGCGGAGCTATATGCAGCATAATCGGTAAACTTATCGATGCCGGTTTGGATATCCTGAATCCGGTCCAGACATCAGCAGCAGGCATGGAACCCGAAAAATTGAAAAAAGAGTTCGGCAATGATATCACCTTTTGGGGCGGCGGGTGTGATACTAAGGAGATCCTTCCTTTTGGCACACCGGAAGAGGTTCGCACTCATGTTAAACGACGCATCGAACTGTTTTCCCGAAATGGCGGATTTGTATTTAATCAAATACATAACATACAAGCCAATATCCCGCCGGAAAACATTATCGCCCTTTATGATGCTGCCTGCGAATAGTGAAAAGAAGAACAATGCTGCCAATAATTAGTGTCATGCAATGGTTGTCTCGTTTGAACAATGAGCAGTGTCCGGACCCCTGAACTGCGA
>JAIPFR010000039.1 GCA_021736525.1 Spirochaetia bacterium | reverse complement strand
GGCTGTTTTCCTCAGTCGCCGGTCAATTTTCTTCCGATCGGTGGTATAGGGAAACGGCATTGCCGTCACACAGATATTATTAGGCATGCGAAAATGGGCTGACCAATAGATATCCCATCCCTTCCTTGCCAGCTCCTTTTGATAGACAAACGCTCCGTCCCCCGAAAACAGCAGCTGTGTACAGAAAACAAAAAGCTTCTTACTGTCACCTTTTTGTTCCGGAATAATGGATTCTATAAACTTTTTCATCGTTTCGGGTAAATCTGAGCCGTAAATTGGATAACCGATACCTATTGTATCGGAATCTCGCACAAGCTGCCGAACCTCCTCTCTGTCAACCTGTTCGATACTGACGGTCGTACAGTCTCTTCCTGCGGCATGGAAAAGCTCCCGCAGTTTCCGCGCACACCACCAGGTGTTTCCTGTACCGGAAAAATAGAAAACAGTAATGCGCACTCCGTCCCCTCCCGCTGCTGATTATATTTCAAAGTATACCTCATGATCAGTGAATGCAAAAGAACTGATTAAAAACGGTTGCCTTTATTTTCTTATTTTGCTATATTGCCAAATAGATATGAAACCAAATGAAAAACTGCGCAGTGAAGCAGTAGCAAAAATTTTCAAAGCGCTCGGCCATCCATCAAGACTTTTTATTGTAGAGAATCTGCGTGATTCCGAACATTGCGTTTGCGAACTGAGCCAGATGGTTGGCGCTGACATGTCCACAATTTCTCGCCACCTGTCGATCCTGAAGCAGGCCGGAATCGTCAAGGACCGCAAGGAAGGGACAACTGTCTACTATTCACTTGCCTGTTCCTGCCTTTCTCAAATGGTTACCGGAGCAGAAAATATCATCAGACGTGAAATTGAGGCCAACACTGCGCTGCATCTTGTTTCTGAATACGAAGAAAGAAGCTAGGGTGTAATTTCAGAATCTGCTGATAATTACTTTGAGCTATATTTTGCTTTATTGCCAAATAACAACATAAGGAGAACCAAAATGACATTACAGATTCTGGGAGCCGGATGTCCCAAATGCAAAACCCTCGAGGCAAAGACAGCAGAAGCTGCAGCCAGGCTGAACCTGCAGGCGGAAATCGTAAAGATTACCGACTTTGATGAAATTATGAATATGGGCGTTATGATGACTCCTGCCCTGGCTATCGACGGTGAGGTAAAGAGCACCGGTAAAGTACTGACCGCTGACCAGATAATCAGCATAATTCAGGAAGCAATTTCAAACTGAATACTTGAGCCATTTTTAAAATGCTTCCCATTTTTGAAAATTGGCTTTTGAGATTGCCTGTCAAGACCGCCAACTACAGCAGCAAAAAGGAATTCCCCATGGCCGCAAAAAAACTCTCCCCCAATTTGACCCTTGTATTGATCACCATAGTTTTTATGGGAGCTTATTTCATCCCCTTTGATTCCCCGCGCGTGTCCGGAGCCGTTCAGGAAGCTTTCATGATGCTCAGTGAGTATGCCCGGGAGCATGTGCTGCTCTGTCTGGTTCCAGCTATGTTCATTGCGGGAGCGATAACCGTATTTCTGAACCAGCAGGCAGTTATTCACCTTCTAGGACCCTCGGCCAGAAAAACTGCCGCCTATGGGGTCGCCTCGGTTTCCGGCACTATTCTTGCTGTCTGCTCCTGCACGGTGCTGCCGCTCTTCAAGGGCATCTACAAAAAGGGTGCAGGTCTCGGCCCGGCTGTCTCCTTTCTCTATTCGGGACCTGCTATAAATATTCTGGCAATAGTGCTCTCTTATAAAGTATTCGGATGGCAGCTTGGACTCGCCCGAATGGTCGGCGCGGTGCTCTTTTCTATCGTCATTGGTCTCCTGATGCAGCTGATTTTCCGTAAGGAAGACGAAGCACGCCTGGCAGATCAGCGGATGTTCACCTATCAGCGCGATGAAGATGAGAAAACCCTGGGGCAGATGTCCCTTTTCATGGCAAGCATGGTAGGTATTCTCGTGTTTATCAACTGGGCTGATTCAGATGGAGGTAACGCCGTCTGGGATATGATCCACCAGGCAAAATATTGGATAACCGGCGGATTTTCCCTGGTGCTCATCTATTCCCTGGCTCGCTGGTTCAAGAAAGACGAGCTGAAAACCTGGGTTTCGGCCACTCGAGACTTTTCTCTGCAGATACTGCCCTATCTCTTCGGCGGGGTTCTTGCTGCCGGGTTTCTTCTTGGACGGCCGGGACATGATGCCCTTATAAGCACCACATGGGTAGCATCGCTTGTGGGCGGCAACTCTCTCATTTCCAACTTTATTGCTGCCGTATCCGGGGCATTCATGTACTTTGCCACCCTTACGGAGGTGCCGATTCTGCAGGGACTGCTGGGAGCAGGCATGGGAAAAGGCCCCGCCCTAGCTCTCATGCTGGCCGGACCCTCTCTCTCGCTGCCCTCTATGCTGGTTATCCACAGTGAACTGGGCTTCAGAAAAACTTTCACCTATGTGGTGCTGGTAGTCTTGCTTTCCGCATTTGCCGGCAAGCTGTTCGGAATAATAATCTGACTATCCTGACCGCTCTTCTTTATTTGTTAGAGGAAAGGGCGTAACCGCGCATAAAGGCGCGATACAGCAGGCTGAAAACGATCAATGGCGGTATCATAGCCATAACGGCTGCCGCCATCACTTCTCCCCAGTAGACGGAATCTCCCGTGGCGATAATATTTTTCAACCCCACCTGCACTACCTGATTCACATCATACCGGACGATTACGCGGGGCCACAAATACTGATCCCATACATAGACAAACTGAATCAAGGCAAGGGCTCCGATGGTATTCCAACTCATGGGAATCAGCACATGAAAAATAAACGATACAGGACCTGCCCCGTCAATTCGGGCAGAATCGGCCAGTGACCGGGGTATTGCCGTAAAATGCTGACGAAACAGAAATACGCCGGTTGCCGAAGCAAGAAACGGTACAATAATGGCAAGATAACTGGAAGACCAGCCGAATCCGTACGCTATCGGGCTGAAAAAGAGTTTGGCCGGATTGAAGAACCAGGCTGCAAAATCGCTGAAACTGAGAGCCGGCCGTTTAGATATCAGGTCGAACAAGCCCAGAATAAGCACTTCAGTCGGCATCATCAGGGTTATTATGATAAAAGCAAAAAGTATTTTCTTGCCGCGGAATTTAAAATAGACCAGCCCGAAAGCGGCAAAAAACGATAACGTAATCTTTCCCACTGTTACAATGAGCGCGATAATGAAAGAGTTCTTCATGTACAGCCCGAGCTTATAAACACCGAGAACCCGCCCTGCATTATACAACAGGCTGGAGCCAATCCTCATCGAGGGGGAAAGTACCTGGGCGGTATTCTGCGTCGCCTTGATCAAGGCGAAAACAACCGGGAACCCGACAAGAAAGACCGCTGTCAGCAAGACAGCATGAATCCAGACAGGGTCCCGTTTTCGCCTCAGCTTGCCGGCAGAAAGTTGGTATCCGGCAGATTGCCGATTTCCCGAAAGTATCGGTTTACCGGATCGGCGCAAATCACCAGACCGGCGTGATTTTCCTTTCATCAAGCTGCTCTCCCCTTATCCCTGATAATGAACGCGCTTTCCCATATAGGAAAATTGAAAAAAAGCGACAAGTCCTACCAGGATCATCAGGATAACACTTTCCGCCGCTGCAAATCCCATATTGCTGCTACCGCCGAATCCATCCTGAAAAACCTTGTACATTATAGTGGTAGTTATTCCCGTATTGTCCAGGGGACCGGGCGGCCCCACCGGTCCTCCGGTAGTAAGAATGTCAATCAGTCCGAAAGTTTCAAAAAAACTGTAGCTGAGGTTGGTAAACACCAGAAAAAATGTCGTCGGACTCAGCAGCGGCAGCAGAATCCGACGAAACTTGAGCCAGCTGCCGGCTCCGTCTATATCAGCCGCTTCCAGCGGGTCCAGGGGAACATTCTGGAGTGCTGCCAGATAAAAGACGATATTATAACCCATATTTTTCCAGATAGCCGCGAAAACCACCAGCATAACAGCCAAATAAGGGGAATCGAGCCAGCGTGGTTTAATGGAGAAGAGGAAGTCCAGCATCGTATTCATAATGCCGACCTCAGGGTTGAATATAAAGAGAAATATGGTTCCCGCAACTGCCGGCGACAGAGCGAACGGCCAGATGAGCAGCATCCGGTATATGCGGCCGCCTCTGATCTTCTTATTGGCCTGAATGGCAATAAACACCGAAGCTGAAATCCCGCCAGCCACTATTAAGCCGCTTAGAACGAGCGTCTGAAAAAAGCTCTGAATAAAAGCGGGGGCAAGCGGTCCAGTAAAAAGGTTGATGAAATTTTCCAACCCGATAAATTTCCGGGTACCGAGGAATAAGTTGTTACGATAAAAACTCAGAACTATCGAGTGCCATGCTGGAAAATAGAGAAACACCAGCAGTATGAGCATGGTAGGAACAAGAAACAGCAGCAGCAGACCTCTGCTGGAAAATATTGCATTGTCATCCTGTCCGTTGCTGATCATAGGCCTGCTCCGCTGAAAAATAGTCTGTTCTTGCGTAAAACGAGCTGACCGGAAAGCTCGAGCTATTCCGATCAGCAGATAGACAATCGTATTACCAGGTGTTGCCTTATTATACGTATCCGGAGACGTCCCGGAATTCTTTCAGGCTTGCTGGAAACTTGCTAGAAATTTGCGTTGTATTCTTTCAGTTTCGCATCTGAGAGAACTTTTGCTTCATCGAGAGCTGCTTTTACATCGCCGCCCTGAATTATTTTCTGAATAGCCGTCTCAATTATTGTCCGGTTGTCAAGAAGGGTTCCGGCCATGGCCCCGGCAGTAGCCGCGTTAACTTTAGTTGCCAGCAGCTGGTTGAACGCAACAATCTGGTTGGCATCACTGTCAAACCAGCCTTCTGCCTTCAGAGCCTCAATTGATGAATTCCGTACCGGGTAGTAGCCGGTAAGCTTGTGCCAGCTGACCATGTTTTTCATGTTTGTCATGTAAAGAGCAAAATCACGTGCAGCGGTAAGCTCATCGACCGGGTGATTCTTTGCGACCCACACGCTCGCTCCGCCGATAACTGTTCCGTTTCTTTCGGTTCCGTCGGGAATGGGCATAAAACCGACACCAAGGTTGAATTTACCTTCTACAGCCGAGGTAATATTTCCCAGATCTGCAGTTGAGGTAATGTGCAGCATAGCCTGACCTTCCTGAAAAATCGCATCACTTCCGCCCCAGTCCTCAAATTTCCCGGTGTAGGTGTAGAGGTTTTTACGGGAAAGTTCGGCAAAAAAGTTTCCGATGTTTATGGCAGCCTGGCTGTTGAGATTGTTTTCGGTTGCTCTTCCGTCTCGTCCGTTACCGTTGTTCACAAGCATCGCACCCTGCTGAGCCATCCACTGCTCAAAAAACCATGCATGGAGATTGACTGAAAATTTGGCTCCTGAAACGCCCCTTGCCCGGGCGGCTTCGAGAACTTCGATCACATCTCCAAAGGTCGCAGGAACATAGTCAGCATCATATCCGGCTTCAACCATCTTGTCCTTATTAATATAGAGTACCGGTGAAGAACTGTTGAAAGGGATCGAGTTTACCGTCCCATTTATGGTGTAGTAGTTGAGAACCGGCTGGATGTAGTCTGATGTATCGAAAGATCCAATATCGCCGACTGATTTGAACATACCGGTATCATACGCAAGCTGGCTTCCCACCTCGAAAAGCTGGACAAGGTGCGGGGGAGTTCCCTGCTTATCGGCCAGTACCGCTGCCTGAAGAGTATCACGGTAGCTGCCTTTTGTTTCCAGAACAACTTTATAGTCAGACTGCATCGCATTAAACTCGTCAGCCCGGTCCTGAATCCACTGGGAACGGGCGGCATCGCTGAATGCATGCCAGAAATAGATCTCCTTAACCTGGGTTTCCGTCTCCTGGCTTCCCGCTGCAGTTATCGCACTCAGGGAAAGTACTGCGATTAAGAACACTAACATAATCCTTTTCATAGAATCCTCCATTGTATCGTGTAAAGCAAGGGTTTTTCCTCACATTCACAAGGAGTATTACTCAGTAATATGAGATTTCTATTAAGGCTATGCTAATGATTAGTTAATTTATCAGGTGTTCGGGAACGAGGGCTTCTTTCAGCTAATTGCCATATCGGGATCTCCAAAGTGGTTCATAAGCTGCTGCAGAGAGCTTTTCATGCTATTCTTTCTGTTCCGGACCGTTGTCTTCTCAGCTAAATTATGCAGTTCATACGGGTCTTCCAGAAGATCATAAAGTTCATCAATATCATCTTCATTATAGGTATATTTATACCTGTCGGTAATCAGGGTTCGGGCACACTTTGCATCCCGGTATCCCTGACCGTAGGTTTCCAGCAGCATCTCATCCCGGATTCTCTGGTTTTCTCCGGCCAAAACGGGGAGAAAACTCTTTCCGTCAAACGATTGGGGAATTTCCACCCCGGCACAATCCAGCAAAGTCGGTGCAATATCAATGGTATTGACAAGTGCTGCTGTCTCTGCCCCGGATTTAACAAATCCGGGATACCTGACAGCGAGGGGAATCCGGATAATCTCCTCCGTCATAAAGCTGCCTTTATCGAACTGCCCGCCATGGCTGGCGAGGGCATCCCCATGATCACTTGTCCAGATGACGATGGTATTCTCACGAAAGCCGAGATCGTCAAGTTTGGAGATTATTTTCGATGCAGCATCATCAACCATAGTTGTCTGTGCGAATGCTTTTGCCAGCATTATTTGCCACTGATGCCATGTGTAAATACTTGGAATAATGAGTTTTCCGGTGCTATCAGCTATTGGATGGTTCATATTACGATAAATTTCCGGCTTATCGGCGAGATCATCACGAAAACTTCCATATTCGGGAATCGCTTCAGGATCATAGA
The DNA here is from genome assembly GCA_021736525.1 of Spirochaetia bacterium. GTDB lineage: Bacteria > Spirochaetota > Spirochaetia > JABMQR01 > JABMQR01 > M55B182. The sequence continues at coordinate 3,789 of JAIPFR010000039.1, read as the reverse complement.
GATCAAGATATTCGTCTGTTGGAAAATAAGGCTGATGAGGTCCCCAGAAATCTACCCGCAAATGAAACGGCTGATCGGATTTCTGATCAGCAATAGCATCCAACTGTCGGCAGGCGAGGTCAGCAAGAAAAAAACATTCATGCGTTTCTTTCGGGGTAACAGTAGCTCCTAAAGCCGTTTCTCCGCACCAGCTTGATTGGCATAAGTAATGATCCGCCCCCTCGAACAGATCCGGAAACATGTTCCCCGTATCTCCATGCCAAAAAAGATGATCCACCCGATGAACCGCACGCGGCAGTTCTTTTCGTTTCAGATAGGCAGAGTACTCATCAGTAATATACGGATTACCATATCCGGGAAGGGAAAATCCTTCACAATGATGATCAAATGCGGTTCCCGGTCCAGCATGCCATTTTCCGTAATAGTAATTCCTGTACCCGCGTGCTGCTAGCAAGTCCAGGTACGTATCTTCAACAAATGGAGACTCACTTTGATTATGAAAATTACGATGATGATGAGGATACAATCCTGTAAGCAGGCTTCTCCTGGCTGGACCGCAGAGAGGTGTGACTGCATAGGCGCGGTTAAAGAGCATGCCTTCACGTGCCAGGCTGTCAAAATGGGGACGAATCGGGCCTGAGCTTTTCCTCCCGGGCTCGTCGCTCTGGTCTCCGGCATCATTCCAGCCATGGCGATAATGAAGCTGGTGGTCCGTTACAATTAAAAGGATATTCGGTTTTCTATTCTGCATAGTTTAATTGGATTCAGAAATAAGAAAGGTATAAGCCGTACCTTCCGTAAGGTCAAGAAACTGCTGAACTAATACCTTCAGTTCATTTTCTATCTCTCTGAATGGGTTTCCTCCTGCCAGATTATACAGTTCTTCGGGGTCACCGTCCAAATCGAACAGCATGCAGGGCTGCTTTTCCTGATTCAATACCATTTTCCATAAAGGAGTTCGTATCATTATCTCATTATCCAGCTCGGAGATAACAAAGTCTCTCCCGGGCGAAGAAACAAGTGATTGCCCAAATTGTCTATACGGCAGCCTAAGCTCGTTCCTGCTGCTTTTCTCACCGGTACCGCCCGTTTGCTCCGAACTGTCCGTTTGCTCCATGCCGCCGGCAAGCTCAAACAGAGTCGGCCCGATATCGATCAGTTCGACCAGTTCGCTGTTCACGCCACGATCCTCAGCCCGACGGGGATCATATATGATAAGCGGGACTTTTATCGAACTCTCGAGAAAATTAGACTTGTATAGCCGCTCATGATCACCGTTCATCTCTCCATGATCAGAAGTAAACACCACAATGGTGGAATCCCGCATTCCGCGTTCATCCAGAACAGCGAGGATTTCCCCTATCTGCTCATCTATCAGACTGACTTTCCCTGCATAATTCCGACGAATAGCCTGAACATCTTCTAAAGAAAACGGCGGATAGGGAGGGAGAATATCCCACCTGCCCTCGGGCCTGTCTGGATAGACATCTGCCACAGGGCCAAGAGGAGCAGGCATTGTCTGCTTCAGAAACCGGTCAGTATAGCAGTCCGGCGAATCCCAGGGATCGTGCGGCCCTCCAAAACTGACGAAGCAGAACCATGGTTCCTTCAGAGCTGCTTCGGCAAGGTATTTTTTTGTCTGCTGCCCGACATAGATATCCGGATTAAGGCTGATGGGCAGCACACTCTCTCTGGCTATCGCATGATTTCCCCGGTACCGGGAGTCAATATCTTCCCTGACCTTCACCCAAAAACCCGATTCCCGCCAGATATTCGTCATATGGCTCAGAAGATACCCACTGGTCCGGGGACCGGGAATCTCATCAACATCTTCATACCCATAGGCTTGAATCAGATCCTCAGCCTCACGCATATCCGGTACAGATCCATTGTACGGATAGTAGTGCGTCTTTCCAATTACACAGGTCTTGTACCCCCTATCCCTTATTCTTCTTACCCAGTTTTCTGCATCAGCAGGAAATGTGTGCGGATCATTATTCCAGACCCCTGTCTGGTGGGGATACAGCCCGGCAAGCAGGGAGGCCTGGGCTGGAGCACAGAGAGGGGAATTTGTAAAGCAGTTGGTATAGAGAGTCCCTGCCTGCGCCAAGGCATCAAGGTGGGGGGTCCGGGCTGGACTGATCCCCATGCAGCCGAGAGCATCTGCCCGCATCTGGTCTGTCATAATAAAAAGAATATTGGGCTGATTGTTCATTTCTTTATTCCTTAACCCCGCCGGACATCATGCCAGCTATATAATACTTCTGCAGAAAAAAGAAGAGTATAATTATGGGAACTGTTGATAAAAGAGATCCCGCAAAAATCAACTCCCATTCAATGCTCTGATCGGTAAACAAATTTGCAATGGCCACCCCGATAACCTGCCACTTATCGCTTCGTAAAATTATCAGCGGCCAGACATAGGCATCCCAGGCAATGAAAAACTTAATCAATCCGCCACTGATCAGGGCAGGTACAATGTTGGGCAGCATGATTCTCCAGAAAACTTTGCGGTGCGGACAGCCGTCAATAACAGCAGCATGATAGAGGTCTGACGGGATTTCTGAAAAGTGATTGGTGAAAAGGAAAATCAGGAAAGCGTCAGCCAGCCAGGGCAAATAGAGAGCAGTGAAGGTGTTACTCAACCCCAGACCCTGTACAACCAGAAAAGTAGGAATCATCCTAGCTTCAAAAGGAACCATCATCGTAAACATAATTAGCAGATAAAGCAGTCTGCGCCCAGGGAACTCGATCATAGCCAAAACAAAAGCTGTCATTCCGCAGACCAGAATTGAACCGGTCACGGTTGCTGCAGCGAGCAGAAGACTGTTGAAAATATTCCTCATGAATCCCAGTTCATTAAGCAGCCTGGAAAAATTCCGGAGAGTGGGTTCGAGTGGAATAAAAGTCTTCCAACTGACCGGAAAGACATAAGTGAACAGTTCACTGCGCGGTTTGAAGGCGGAACCGAGCATCCACATATAGGGCATTAAAAACAGAATCGTCAGTATTGCCAGGAGCATATACAGAGCCGTTTTTCGCCCTATAGCGGTTGTGTCGATACGCATTACATCCCTCCCTTTTTCATGCTGGAACCCCGAATTTGGAGCAAGGACACTGCAATCAGGATTACTGCCAGAACAACCGAGAGGGCTGAAGCATAACCCATCTGATTATAAACAAATGCGTTGTCGTAGATATGCATTACTACTACCCGGGTTGCATCCGCCGGACCGCCCGCAGTAGTAAGCAGAATTGGACCGAATACCTGAAATGAACGGATGGTAGTTGTAATAACTACAAAGGCAAAAGTTTTTTTCAGCATGGGTAAAGTTACATACCAATGCTTCTGAAAGCTTGATGCACCGTCTATCGTTGCCGCTTCGTAAAGCGTGGGAGATATGGCAACCATTCCAGCCAGAAAAAAAAGCATCGTAAGCCCGCTGTTTTTCCACACGGTAATAAAAACAATTGACTCGAGAGCTTGATCAGGATTAGTAAGATATTCCAGAGGCGGAATATGTAGAATATCCAGCACGGCATTGAACAGCCCGTTTGTCGGATGCATCATCAGTCCCAGTATTGCAGTAATTACTACCATAGAAGTAATAACCGGCAGCAGAAAAATTGTCCGCATAGGTCCCGTCCAGCGCTTTGGTCTGAAGATAAGCAGTGCCAGAAAGAATCCTGAAAGAACCTGCAGGGGTACACGCATCAAAAAATAGCGGACAGTTGTAACAAGGGAATTGATAAACCGGGCATCATTCCAGGCAGAAATATAGTTCCGGA
>JAIPFR010000038.1 GCA_021736525.1 Spirochaetia bacterium | reverse complement strand
CGCTTGACATCCCGGAACAGACGCTGTACGGCTGCTTCACGAGCATCTTCCGTGCCGGTAAGAAATTGGTAAAACTCACCAGGCTCTCCAAGAATATTTCCCAGAGCAATGGACAATTGCTTCCGGATAACCCTGTTTGTAGTCTGTCCCCTCATATCAAGAATATCCTGAAGTACCTGTATTCGTTCCTGCCGTTCTGAAATCCCCTCCAGACTGGTGCTTTTAATTTTAACTGATACAGACCCGTGCAGCATTTGCAGCAGGGCAGCCGATGATTCAGGTGAATCGATTCTACCCAAAGCACGTGCTGCTGCCTCAACGAGCTTTTCATCTTCATGCGGGAGCAAATTTATCAGAAAGGGAACCGCCTCTTTCGCGCGAAGCTTCCCCAGAGCACGTGCACACTCAATGCGCACCAGAGAGTCCTCGTTCTGGAGATTTTCTATGAGAATGGCGACCGCTGCATCTCCTCCAATCCTCCCAAGGGCCCTTACAGCCTCTTCACGAACGTCTTCATCGGCATCCTCAAGCCGGACAACAATTTCATCCAAGGCAATGGAACCCCGGGTATCTTTCAAGTCCTGCAAAGCTCGTCCCACCTTTTCACGGTTGCTGGACTTACCCAGGATAGGAATATTGAAATAGGCTTTAATAATTCCGGGCGATGTGATGGTTGAAACCAGTCTGGTAAACTTAATTTCCTTGCGAACAGCAATGGTGTCGAAGAGGAGAAAAGAAATAAACATAATCCCTATACTGCTGAAGACGAGCAGTCCAATAGTATTTACTGATTGAAGAATAAATCCGCCTATCATCGGACCGAAAGCCTGAATACTGCCCAGCATTGCCCAAAACCATGCGATATATACGGTCCGGTCTTTCCTGGGAACTAATGCAAGCATGGTCTGATTCAAGCCTTCATAGAGGGCCGGGGAAAACAAACCACCAAAAAAGGCAATAATTGGCAGCATAAAAACATAGTTATCCGGAGTCAGGAAGATATATCCAACATAGCTTACCGGGAAAAGCATGCCCACCATGGTTACCGGTTTTTTTCCGAACCGGTCCATCATAGTTCCCCAGAAAGGAATTATAACCACCCAGGTGACCTGGGATATGGCGAACATAATTCCCAGCCAGAGAACCGGAGCCCCAATCTGTTCCGGATTGGTAATCATGGGCCCGAAGAAAGGTGCAGCAACATTGACTCCCATTAACGACACACCGCCTACAATGCAGAGAATCCGGAAATTCTTATCTCTGAATGGTTTGAAAAAAATGGAGGTTTTTATGGGAGATTTTTCTGCCTGAACTGCTGCAGGTTCTGGCACCGGCAGGTGCAGAAAGACCTCCATAACCCCGAGAACACCTGCTGCCGCATAAATATAACCAAAGACGGTAAATACATCAGAGGAAAAATAGTCGAGGGCAAAGGTGGCTGCAAAGAAGGAGATGATGTTCAGGGTCTGCGCAAGGGCAGACCGCTTGCCGAAATAGCTCGATCGGCGATTTGCCGGGATGATGTCATTCATCCAGGCCCACCAGCCTGAGCCTGCCGTATTGCCCAGGAAGAACGTAAGCATAGAACTTGCCATTATAAGATAGGTAAATACACGGGGATCTCCCCCGGCTGCAACAGAGAAGGATGAAGCAGCTATAGTAAAAGACAGGGATCGGTGTATAAACCCCATGGTAATCCAGAACGGTTTTATCGTCTTTCTCAAAGAATAAATAAAGATCGAAGCGAGGTGCATGATGCTTATCAGGTTCAGAAAACCCAGAAACAGGCCAAGTTCGGTTGAGGAGACCTTGAGGTAATTTTTAAAGTAGATAGTAAGAATCTGCTGCGGAGCATTCAGCATAAACCAGACGCTGCTCATGCCCCCGCCTATCAAACTGAGGGTCATGGACTGCATTATCTTTTTCTTAGTTATTACTCTACCCCGAGTATCCTTTAATTGCTTCATTACAGCCAAAGTAGAACAGACCCCTCCTGATGTCAATATCCTGAGGACTATCATCCGCAAAGATAATGACTTCTTACTCCAGTCTCTCTTTTCAACAATCGCAATTTACTGTTATAGTTAGCAAATAATATATTTCCGATGGAGGCAAGCAAATGATAGTTTCGATAGGTGAAGCTTTGATAGATTTTATCTACCAGGAGACGGAAACAGCAGCCGTTTATCAGCCAGTTCCAGGAGGTTCCCCTTTTAATACCGCTATAGCCATGGCCCGACTGGATGTGCCGACAGCCTTTCTCAGCAGTATTTCGACCGATATGTTCGGAAAGATGCTTGCCAGGCACCTGGAAAACAACCGGGTAGACCTCACTGCCGTAATTGAATCGGAGAACCCTACAACACTCGCATTTGCTAAAATAGTCAACGGTGCGGCTGAATATGCTTTTTTTTCCAACGGCTCGGCCGACCGGAGCATTACTGTCGAAGCTATGACTGAAGTTGTTTCGCTGCTCCCCTCATCTCCAATCTGCTATCAGATCGGTTCAATATCCCTTCTTCTTGAACCAGGCGCATCAGAAATATTTTCTTTTATCAAAAACAGACCGGAGGGAATACTGGTATCATTCGATCCCAATATCCGCCCTTCCCTCGTTAAGGACAGAGAAGCGTATCTGGCAAGACTTACAGAACTTTTTAAGGAATCGGATATGGTAAAAATCAGCGATGAGGACCTTGCCTGGATTTTTCCCGGCAAATCTCTTGATGAAGCTGCTGCCGCTATTATTTCTTACGGAACTGCTGTCTGCGTAGTAACAGCCGGAAAAAAGGGTGTTTATTGGTTTTCTGAGAATACCCGACATTACTTAGCGGCCAGGGATATTACTATTACTGACACCATCGGGGCAGGAGACACCTTCCATGCCGGGCTGCTGGCTTTTCTGTACTGGTCTCGCAGCTTGTCCAAAGATCGACTGAAGGCATTGTCTTTGTCTGATGCCGATACAGCCCTTAAATATGCCAGTATGGCAGCCGAAATCAACTGTACGCACAAAGGTGCCGATCCACCGAAAACTGAAGAACTGGCCAGAGAGATGAAGGAGGTTTATCAGATCGACATTTCATCCCTATGACACCAAAAGCATCCCACAGCGGGGTGCTAATAAATATTCAGTAGGAAACGTTCGGTTCTATGCCCGTGAGAGCTTACCGCCGCACCATGCATCGTACGCCTCTTTCACGGTCATTCCACCTGCACCGATATACACTTCCACCCCGGTTCGAGATAGAACAGATTCAGCATTCTGGCCGGGGCCATTGCCGGTAATAAGCACTTGGGGTTCATACTCTGCAACAATTGCGGCTGCTTTTGTCCCGGCCCCGTGGGCCTCCCCGGCAGCCGACTGGTTATCAATTATCTGGATTGTACCGTCCTCATCATTAAAACAAAAAAAACAGGCAGCTCTGCCAAATCGTTGATCAACTTGTGAATCCCATTCCCGACCAGCTGCAGTTATTACTACTCTCATTGCATTTTCTCCTTATCTATGTGAAATAAAAATTATTATTATCTCGAGCTGACTTCACGCAGAAGCTGTTCCCAGATACCTTCGACCCGTCTGGTTATTTCCCCTCGGGAATACTCAACTATAGTCATTCCGGCTGTCATAGCTTCGGAAAAGACCGAATCATAAGGAATCGTGCCCAACAGGGGTATGTTCTCCTCCTGCAGGAAACCCAGAATCTCATTCTCGACCTCAGGATTCAGGTCCGCTTTATTAATGACGCAGCCGGCAGAAATCGAAAATTTCCTGACTATTTCATATACCCTGCGAAGGTCATGCAGGGCAGATTTTGTCGGTTCAGTGACCAGTATTACAAATGCAGCCCCGGAAAGTGAGGATATGACCGGACAGCCTATTCCCGGCGAGCCGTCTACAAGAACATAATCAGCTCCGGCCTCTTTGGCTGATTTTCTTGCTTCGTTTTTGACTCTGGCAACCAGCTTGCCTGAATTATCAGCCCCTGCAGCAAGTTCCGCATGCACCATCAAGCCCCCGGTTCTGGTCTTCGATCTGAACCACTCCCCGGAATATGCACTTGATAGAGTAATTGCAGAAGCAGGGCAGACATGACTGCAGTATCCACAGCCTTCACATAGATTTTTGTCAATTATCCATTGTCCGGTATCTATTGGCTTTAATATAGCCCCATAATGACATACATCGGCACAGATTCCGCAATCGGTACAAATCAGGGGATTGATCTCGGCCTCTTTGCCACTGTAGAAGTCCTCCCGATACTGAACTTCGGGAGTAAGAAGCAGGTGCAGATTAGCCGCATCAACATCACAATCGGCAACCACCAGACTCTCCCCTCCCAGTACCGCCAGTGATGCCGTCACTGATGTTTTACCTGTTCCGCCCTTGCCTGATATAACTACAATCTCTTTCATGGGTTAATCTCTTGTCTGTCTTTTGGCTGATTGGCCTTTGGCTGATTGGTGGAAAACCGCTTTTCCGACTCATCAAGATATCCTTTGATTGATTCCATCGCCGATCTAACGGATGGGAACTCTTGAAACAGCAATTTACCGTCCGAATAGGAACGAGCAATTTCCCTGTCATTGGGAATTCGAGCTATAACACGAAGTGATTGTTCTCGACAGAATTTCTCCGTATCCTCATTCCCGATTCCGACCCGGTTTATAATCACCGCCGGCTCTTTTCCAAGCGATCGGGCTGCTTTTACCGCAAGCTGTAAATCGTGCAGACCAAAGGGTGTCGGTTCGGCAACAAAAAGGACAACATCTGCATCACGGATAACCTCGACTACCGGACAGGAAGTTCCCGGGGGGGCATCCATTATGCAGAGCATGGAATCATTAAAATTCCTGGCAAGGTAGGACTTTGTCTCGCGTATTTGCGGTACCGCCTGTTCTTCGCCGGGATTCAGGCGACTTTCAACAAATTCCAGATTATCATCCCGACTGTGCGTAATAACCCCCATCTCCTTGGATTCCATAACCAGCGCGTTTGCGGGACAAAGTCCCACGCAAGCCCCGCAGCTGTGGCAAAGTTCGGGGAAAATCAGGATATCATCCTTTATCTGGATAACTGCATTGAATTCACATACCCGGGCACAAAATCCGCAACTCGTGCAGCTTGCCTGGTTCCACACAGGTATTTGTTTGTAAGTAATAGTTTTACTAACAACCTCAGTTTCAAGGAACAACCCGGCATTGGGTTCTTCGACATCAAGGTCGACCAGCACAGCCGGCTGCTTCCGGCACAGATATGAAGTCAAGTTAACTGATACCGTAGTTTTTCCGGTACCGCCTTTTCCGCTGGCAATTGCTATGTTCATGAGTTATTAACCTATAACAGGCAGTTTGTATGGTGAAATATTATGGTGAAATTTTATAGTGAAACCAGATCTTATAGGGTAACAGGATTAATGGTCACAAAGATTTCCACCGCTCTCCAATTCATCCTTCAGATACTTTTCCACAAGAGCCTTGGGAGTTTCACCTGATGCACCAATGATAACCTCAATGCCATTCTGCCTGAGCAGTTCCTGAGCCTTGTAGCCCATACCGCCTGCTATGACCGTTGTGACACCCAATGATACCAGAAATTTCGGATAAGTTCCGGGCTGATGTTCGGGAGGATCTGCAAAATAGGAACTAGTGACTTTTCCGTCTTCAGTTTCAACTACGGTAAATGCTTCGCAATGCCCGAAATGAGCACAAATATGTCCATTTGCAGTGGGTATGGCAATTCTCTGTATCATGTTTCATCCTTACTGAGTTTTTTAAATTTCCGGCGGTATGCCGGTTCCAGATTTACTACCGCCGGAATACAGCAAATTAACTAAATAAACTGGCAGAAATAATTAACAACCTGACAATACTGAATATCCGAAAAGAATTCTTTAGATTTTACGAGTTATCCTCTTTATTCAGTGCGGAAAGCCTCTTCTCCAGAGTTTCCAGCTGTCTTTTTGTTCCTTCCAGCTCTTGTTCGAGATACGATTTTTCATCAATAGGCTCCCCGGCAAATCCCCCATCATATTCAGGATTGAAATATCCGGTATTCCATCGATATCCGCGTCCATAAAAATTATGGAATCCACGACCGTACCCAATACGACCGTATCCCATACCTCGATATCCCAAACCTCCGCGACCTGCTGGATTCATGTAGCCCGGCCTTCCAAATCCTGAACAAAATCCAGCCGCTCTTCCCGTCCTCGGGCCCATTCCCTCTGGACCGCTTCTATCTCCTCTCGGCATATACTACCTCCTGCCTTGACGGCCATGTCCCCTGCAGCAGGCTCCATGCCCGAATCCGCCAGCCAGATCAATAAGGTTTATCGACCCGCAGGCTGGACATGCTGCAATTTTTTTGCCAAACCCAATAGCAATCATATGTCCGCAATCCCTGCATTTTAAAACATTTCCCCGAAAATGGACCTGACCGCCCTCAATCTGAAGATGCCTTCCCTCAATAATAAACGAGGCAACTTTCTTCCGGGCAGACTCAATTAATCGCGTGAAAGTCGGCCGGGAAATCTCCATCTCTTCGGCTGCTTCAATATGATCCTTTCCCAGGTAATCAGTCAAACGCAGAGCTTCAAACTCATCAAGCTCCAGCAGTTCCTCTTTGAGAAGACTGTTTGGAACTCCAGCCGGTTTGAAATCCGCATACAGCGGCGGCTGATGGACAATACGATCTTTCTTTGGTCGGGACATAACACATCCTTTTCAATTGTCAACTATAATATATTGAACATATGTTCATAAGTCAAGAGGCAATGTTGATAAAACTTCTATTTGCCGCTGCTGCTTTTGATCGGGCTTCCGTATCCTCTGTCTGATCCTTTGTCTGATCCTTTGTCTGATCCTTTGTCTGATCCTTTGTCTGATCCTTTGTCTGCAAGTTCATTGACGGGTGAGGTTTTCCGCCGCCTGAATCATCAGCTTTCTGAAGGTTGTTCTTTCATCTTCTGTAAAGTTTTCCATCAACTTTTCTTCAACTGTACTCCATGCTTCACGTATTCGGGGCAGCAATGCCATTCCAGCAGTCGTAAGTGAGAGAAGTACCACTCGATCATCGTTCTCACTTCTCACACGGTTTATCAGGCCTTCTCTCTCCATTCCCTTCACCATTCTTGAAACTGCAGGAAGCCTCACGTTAAGAACGGCGGCAGCTTCTGCCTGTTTAATGGGCCCGAAACGAGCAACTACGTCGAGCAGCCATGCCTGGCCGGGATGAATACCGGCATGCTCTAAGGCCTTGAAACCCGAGTCTTTTGCACTCTTACCTATATGAAGCAGCATATGATAGAATTGGTATCCCATAATTTCACCTTTTTCCGGCTTTTACTTTAATCCCTTTGAGTAAAACAATTGTAATATTATATCATAGGAATCGTTGAGAAGTCTTTATGCTATCTTTATATTATCTCGATAAAAGCCTGAAGAGCTTTTCCAAAGCGGCAGGGTCTACACGATCCCAGGGATTAGGTTCCAGGGGTTTTGTGGTTATGTATATCCAGTCAAAATACGGCTTAAGAACCCACTTGACGGAATACGACTTAATCTTCTGGCCAATGATCAGGCAACCCCGTTCAGGAGTTCGAAGTACTGAGTAATCATTGGACAGCCTCTTATCAAAATCAAATTCTGTAAGCATATCCGCTATAACCGGATATGCGTCACGTTCCCAGGTAATGAACAGATCGGCAACAGCATGCTTGTACCAACGGTGGTTTATATAACTTCCGGGATTCATTATAATCTTTCCGGCACCCCGAGAACGGGCCAGATCACGTATTCTTGCATAATAGTTAAGGACTTCGGGATCAAACCCTTTTGCCATCTCATCAAAAAAAAGTCCATCTATCATGGGATAATACCGATACCAAAGATCAATATCTTCCTTGACAGCAGAGAGAGGGTACTGAGGAAGGCCTATAGATGAACTCATACCAGCATATTTTGTTGAGACATAACCGACAACTGTTATTCCTGCTTCCTTCAGGGCAATTGCCCCGACTTTATACCGTTGCTCGAACAATTCTCCCGGCCCGCTATCGGGATTGATTATTACTATAACCGGTACATAAGGATACTTTTTATGAAGATTCAGGACAGTGTGCCAGTCAAATACACCATGATGTTTTTTGTCGCCCTCTTTCAGGGCTTTATTTCTCGTATATGTCATTGAAGGTTCAGGATAGGTATAGAGGGGAATGATAATTCCTTTCTTCTCATTTTTGATCATTATCTGCTCCTAGCAAATTATCTGGTTATGCAAATAATCAAGTAACAATATAGTGACCTGGCAACTCAGCTGACTGGCGCCTCATCAACATAGCACCTCAGCTGTCTTATGCCGCAACTACCATGAGCATACCGCTCCGTCAGCCCTCGGGTCGGTACCACCGAAAAGCGTGCCTTGATGATCCTTCAGTATAACCTGGCCTCTCCCGAAAAGACTGCCTTTCGGTTGAATAGATAAGATATGTCCAGCATCAGCGAGTGAGTTTCTCAACGCAGAAGGATACTCATCCTCAATAAGCAGATTCTTCCCTTGGGTCCACTGCCAGCGGGGCGCATCAAGGGCGGCTTGAGGATTCATAGAGCCATCTACCATATTGAGAACAACCTGCAGATGCCCTTGCGGCTGCATGTAGCCTCCCATAACCCCGAATGGGCCGACTGCCTGGCCTTTATGGGTGATAAATCCCGGCATGATGGTATGATAGGTTTTCTTACCCGGTTCCAGATAGTTACTGTGTCCTGGGTCAAGTGAGAATGAACAGCCGCGGTTCTGCAGGGCTATACCGGTTCCGGGTATGACAACTCCGCTGCCAAAGCCCATGTAGTTGCTTTGGATAAAGGAAACCATCATACCTGAAGAATCGGCTGCTGCAAGGTAGACAGTGCCCCCGCCGGGCAGGGTAACAGGTTCGGGCAGGGCTGCCTCCTGACCGATCAGGGTTCTCCGCCTGGCAAAATAGTCGGGGCTGAGGAGGTAGTCCAGAGGCATTTTCATATAATGCCGATCGGTTATATAGGTGAGCCCATCGACAAAGGCGGCCTTCAGCGCCTCAATCTGATAATGGAGAGCTTTTTCTGGTGATGTTGTGGATAAATCAAAGGTGTCCAGTATTCCGAGAGCCATCAGGGATATCACACCCTGCACATTGGGAGGAAGCTCCCATATGGTATATCCATGATAATTAATTGATACTGGCTCAACCCAGTCAGGAGTGTATGTCTCGAGGTCGGACAGCTGCAGATATCCGCCAGCCAGAGCCGCCTCTGCCGTAATTTTCCGGGCAATATCACCCTCATAAAAAGTCCGGCTGCCTTCTCTGCCTATTGCTGCCAGAGTTTGGGCATGATCCGGCAGTCGCCATAATTCGCCCGCCTGCGGAGCGGTTCCACCATGGGTGAACACACGGAACCATTCGTCAAATATTCCATTTTGGTTTACTTTGTTATAATTATTCGCCGCCAAAGCCCAATAAGCTGCAGTTACGGGGCTGACTGGAAAACCTTCCTCTGCGTAGCTGCACGCCGGCTCCATCAGGTCAGAAAACGGCAGTCGCCCATATTGCTGACTTATGGCTTCCCAGCCCGCCGGGGTACCTGGTACGGTGACAGGAAGCCAGCCATACTTAGGCATTTGCTGTATACCATGGCGTTTTAGTTCATCGGTTGATATTCCCCGGGGTGCCGGTCCTGATGAGTTCAGTCCCGTAATCTTACCATCATGTGATATTATTGCAAAGCAGTCACTGCCTATACCATTTGCTGTCGGTTCAACGACTGTCAGGACGGCTGCGGCTGCTACGGCTGCATCGGCTGCACTGCCACCTTTCTTGAGCATGTCCAGCCCAGCCTGGGCGGCCAGATGCTGCGATGTTGCCACCATGCCGTTCGATGCAGCGGCGACTATACGTCTTGACGTATACGGATACTGCTGCAGCCTTTCTGGGTCAGTCAGGCTGTTCATGGTTCCTGCTTCCTCTCATGGTTCCTGCTTTCTCTCATGGTTCCTGCTTCCTGCGCCCTCGCCCTGTTTCCAGATCTATGGCTCGTTCATGGGCATTCTGGCAGCCACGCCACTCCTTGTCTCTGTTTTCGGATTTGAACATCTGGGTCATCCAATGGACCTCTTCGAGTGCTGTGTCGAGATGTTTATCCAAATTTTCAGTTATCGTCTGGTAAAAGTCCAGCAATGTTTGTTTCTGGAGGGCTTTCTCAGCTATATCCATCAGCAAGGGAAAATGATGAAGGCAAATGCCTCTGGTTTTCGTGTAGGCTGCTCTAAACTCATGATCACTTCCCCAGAGATATGCCAGGGTATAGGCATACCGGTTAAAGGCGGTGTCCATGCTGGAACAGATAAGGCAGCCGTTTTCCCGTGCTTTGAGCAGCAGCATTATTTTACCAATGCTCGTACGTGCTTTTTTCACTGTGCTGACTTTCTTCAAACGTAGTATTTCCGGTTCGAGCTGTCTGCGTGTTTCCTGCAGGTGAGTATCGGCAATTAAGCCGAGGGCTTGTGGTTTGGAAGCCATTGTTAAGGCTTGGTAGTGTGTGTGGCAGAATCCGGTAATATTCACTTGCACCCGGGTTTCCGGATTCATGACAGAGCTGCCGAGATAGTAGTCTATATAGCGGTTCTCAGCTTTTTCCATGAGCGTGCAGAGCAGGCATTCATTGTTTTCCTGGAGGGCATCCCAGACAGGAATGGTTTCAAGTTTATATTTCATTACCTGTCCTCCTTTGG